>JBEKZR010000121.1:0-9296 GCA_049509715.1 Occallatibacter sp.
CAATTCGGGTTGAATCAAACTTTGTTGCGAGCGGAGCAGGTCAAAGAACCCGCTCCGCACGCGTTGCTATCTGTGCACTGCTTGAACTTGCTAGTTGATCGTGCAGGCCGTTCCGTTGAGCGCAAAGTTCGTCGGTATTGCGTTGGTAGTTCCGTTCCAGGTGCCGTTGAAGCCGAATCCGGAGTAGCTTCCGCCGGCGGGAATGTTCTCCCAACTTTGGCCGGACTGTTCGCTCACCGTGACGTTGGCGCCGCTCTGCGATACGGTTCCGTTCCAGGAGCTGGCGATGGTCTGGCCGTTGGCGAAGCTCCAGGTAAGCGACCAGCCGCTCAGAGTAGTGCTTCCGCCATTCTTGATGGTGATGGCCGCTCCGAACTGGCTACTATTTTGCGGTGAAATCGCATAGTCGACCTCGCATGCGACGCCGCTGCCGGAGGAGGTGACGGAGAGAGTGAAGGAGGTCTTTGCCGTCGTACTGCCCGAGGTTCCGGTGACGGTGATCGTAAACGCCCCGGTGGTGGCTGTGCTGCTGGCCGTCAGCGTAAGCACGCTGGAGCTGGTGGAGGATGTCGGGCTGAATGCGGCCGTCACGCCACTGGGCATTCCAGAGGCAGTGAACGTTACGCTGCCGGTGAATCCGCCAATGTCCGTCACCGTGATGGTGTCGGTGCCGCTGCCGCCCTGCTTGACGGACAGCGTAGAGGATGAAGGAGCCAGAGTAAAGCCCGTCGTCACCTTGGGATTGACGGTGAGGGCAATGGTGGTGGTTGCGGAGAGGCTGCCGGAGGTTCCAGTGACAGTCACCGTGACCGGCCCGCCGGTGGTGGCCGTGCTGCTGGCTGTCAGCGTGAGCACGCTGGAGCTGGTGGAGGATGTTGGACTAAAAGCAGCTGTCACGCCGCTGGGCATACCAGAAGCAGTGAACGTAACACTGCCGCTAAAGCCGTTCTCGTCCGTCACCGTGATGGTGTCGGTGGCGCTGCTGCCCTGCGTCACAGAGAGCGTCGAAGCAGAAGGCGCAAGCGTGAAGGTGGGTGTGCCGGTGGAACCTGTTCCAACGAAGGTTGTGATGCTCTGCCCCGGCAACGAATAGGTGAATGAGTCATTCGAGACGCTGACTGCACCGAGCTCCGCCAACTGGTTGGAAGCAGAGGTCTGGTAAGGCGTAACCGAGGTCAGAGTGGCGCCCGAGATATTAAAGTCGATGCTTGAGGAGCCACCATTGGAGTTAACGGCCACGATCACATAGTTGTTATTCCCCTTGTAAGAGGTGACGTAGATGCCGCTGGTGGGGTTGTTGTTGGCTCCGGTCATCACATAGCCCGGTCTGACAAACTTCGAGTACTGGCCCAGGGCGTAGGCATCCAAATTCGGGCTGTTTCCGTTCAGCAACAACGGCGTCCACCAATAGACATAGGCGTTGTACTGCGCCACCGCCATGGACTGGTGATAGAGCACGGCTGCCGCGATGGCATCGCTTATGGAAGGCTGGGCGGCTCCATTCGCATTGTTATAGGTGGTTTCGGTCATCCACACATCCTTGCCCTTGTTCTTGGCATTGGTGTAGTAGAACGGAGCCACTCCATAGGTGTGACCGGCCACGATCGAAACATGGCCCACTGCATTGGAATCGTTCAGCGTGGGATCGGACTCGTTGAGATTGAAGCTGTCCGACTCCGGCATCATCAGCTTGGTCGTGATCGTACCGCCTTCCTGAGCTATGAAGGCATCCATCTGCGCGCCACTATACGAACAGGACTCGTAGGTGCCAGGGAGGAAGTCAGGCTCGTTCTGCACGGAGATGGCGTAGAGATTCACGCCGCCGGCCTTCTCATAAGCGACAAAAGCGTTCAGATAGTTGGCGAAGGCGCCGTATTCGCTGGTATTCAGAGTGCCCCCGATAGTGCTGCCATTGCTCTTCCAGGCCGCCGGTGGGGTCCAGGGCGTGGCGAAGACGATGACCTGTGAATTGATGGACTGCGCCTGTTGCGCATTGGACCGTTCGGTAGCCCAGTTGGAGCCGCCAGAGGTGGAACTGGGATCGATGCGCGACCGCAGGATGGTGAAGCCTACTTGGCCCGGGCCGGTGCCAAACAGGTTGTTGGCCTGCGTCGAGTTCAGCACCGGCTGCCAGGCCGTCGAGGTGCCGAATCCACGGATCGTTTGGTAGGTGGTTCCAAAAGTGATGTCATCAACGGTTTGTGCGCTGGCCATGGCGGTCGCGAGCAGGATCGCCGATACTGCTGTACAAATCATTCGCAATTTCATGTCAGATTCTCTCCTTGGTTGACTTCTAGGTGGGGGGTGAAGCCGAACTGCACACATGGCTATTCTTGTGCGCAATTCGTGCACGTGATGTGTCGCCGCCAAGCTGCCTGCTTCTTCCCATCGGCGCGACGAAGTGAATGCGGAATTCACGACGGTTCCTCCACTTACGGATCTCGATTGGGTTTGCACCGCTTTCCGTGGAGTGGCCGTAATTGCCGCGCTCCACAGTATGCTCGAAGAATACCCATTCATCGCGGCGAAACCTTCTTTTACGGTGCGAAGCGGATAAAAAGACCCGCTTCGCACGCGTTCCTGTTGTCGCAACTACAGCATTGCTGTAGTTGCTAGTTGACGGTGCAGGCCGTTCCGTTGAGCGAAAAGGCATTGGGTATCGCGTTGGTGGTGCCGTTCCAGGTGCCGTTGAAGCCGAATCCGGAGTAGCTTCCGCCAGCCGGAATGTTTTCCCAACTTTGGCCGGACTGTTCGCTCACCGTGACATTGGCGCCGCTCTGCGACACAGTTCCATTCCAGGAACCGCTAATGGTCTGGCCGTTGGCGAAGCTCCAGGTGAGTACCCAGCCGCTCAGAGTAGTGCTTCCGTTGTTCTTGATGGTGATAGCCGCTCCGAACTGGCTGGAGTTTTGCGGTGAAATCGTATAGTCGACCTCGCATGCACCACCGCTACTCGGACTGACGGTGAGCGCGATGGTGGTAGTTGCCGTCGTGCTGCCCGAGGTTCCGGTGATGGTGACCGTGGCCGTGCCGGTGCTGGCCGTGCTGCTGGCCGTGAACGTCAGCACGCTGGTCGAGGTGGTGGGGTTGGTGCCGTAGGCGACCGTGACTCCGCTAGGCAAATTGGTAGCGGCAAGAGTGACGCTGCCAGTGAATCCGCCCACGTCCGTTACCGTGATAGTATCCGTTGCGGTCTTGCCTTGAGTTACGGACAGAGCTGTCGGCGAAGCAGCCAGCGTGAAGCCGGAGGAGGGATTCACAGTAAGCGCGATGGTGGTGGGTGCCGTCGTGCTGCCCGAGGTTCCGGTGATGGTGACTGTGGCTGTGCCAACGGTGGCCGTGCTGGTAGCCGTAAACGTGAGCACGCTGGTCGAGGTAGTGGGGTTGGTGCCGTAGGCGACCGTGACTCCGCTAGGCAAATTGGTAGCGGCAAGAGTGACACTGCCAGTGAATCCGCCCACGTCCGTTACCGTGATAGTATCCGTTGCAGTCTTGCCTTGAGTTACGGACAGAGCTGTCGGCGAAGCAGCCAGCGTGAAGCCTGTCGCGGAATTGACGTCGAGTGTAAAGGTGGTGGTCGCGGTCGCGCTGCCCGAGGTGCCGGTGATGGTAACCGTGAACGCGCCGGTGGTGGCCGTGCTGGTGGCCGTCAGTGTGAGCACGCTGCTTCCGGTGGTGGGATTGGTCCCCCACACGCCAGTGACTCCGCTAGGCAGGTTGGATGCGGCAAGAGTTACGCTGCCAGTGAAGCTACCCACGTCCGTCACCGTGATGGTATCGGTTGCGGTCTTGCCCTGGGTAATAGCCAATGGCGATACTGAAGGAGCAAGCGTGAAGCCAGTTCCCGGAATGGTGAGAGCGAGGGTTGCGGAATTGACAAGCGTACCGTCGGTTCCGGTCAGCAAGACGCTGTAGGTTCCCGCCGGAGTGCTGGCTTGCGAAGTAAAATTCACCGTAACGTTGCCGCTGGCATTGAGTGAAGAGGGAGAGAAGTTAGCCTGTACGCCCGAGGGCAACCCGCTGGCGCTGAGAGATACGCTGCCCGTGAGATTACCAACATAGGTGACTGTGAGAGTCACTGTGGGGTTGGTATTCGGCGGCAACGAAAGCGTCGTGGGAGATACCGTAATGGTAAACTCTGGCCTGGCGGTCACGGTGAGGGTCACTTTGGCTGTTTCGACAGTAGAGCCGCTGGTCCCGGTTACTGTTATGGTGACTGCGCCTACAGTTGCCGTGGTAGTGGCTGTAAGTGTCAGCGTACTGCCCCCGGAGCCGGTGACCGAGGTGGGACTGAAGCTGGCAGTTACTCCGGACGGAAGGCCGCTGACCGTCAAAGCGACTGCGCCGTCGAAGCCGTTGAATGCGGCAATGGTGACGCTGCTCCCCACGCTCGTTCCCTGCATGACGGTCGTTGCGGTAGCCGTAACGGTAAAGCCTGGAGATGTTGTAGTTGGAATCGCCGGATAAGCGTTCTGCACGTCCTGAAGGAACTCGGTGAGCCAGAACGTGCCGGCCGGGGGCGAGTTTGGTATTGCGTTTGTCGCGAAGCCGTTAGCCAGTGCATTGTCATGCGCCGGATCGCAGTTCGGATCTCCGCTGGTTGAAGTTACACCGTTATACACGCTGCCAGGATAGTTGCCGTCCGATTCTCCCGGAGGCTTGACCCAGACATAGGCCTGCAGATTGGAAACCCCCCCGGGGTTCACCGTTGGAAGCGCGCCGATTCCTTGATTGGGCTGGTTGCACCATTGGCCCATATCGTTGCGCTCGTCGATTTTAGTCGCGTTCACGAAAGTGTTGAGGTCGATGCTGGTGCTTGCGCCGGTCGGCCGCAGCGACCCACCCCAGCCGTTGCGCGAGGTGTCGATCAGAAACCCGAGCGTGGAGGGGAAACCTTGGCCAGTCAGGCCCGCATAAAATTCCTGAGCGTAGCTTAACTCATCGATTGAGGGATCGTACGAGTAGAAGGTGGCTTGGTACACCTCTCCACTACCTACCGCCTCCGTCGCGGTCATATACGGCTCTTTGGTCGGGCCGTAGTTGGCGGTATTGGTGATAATTCCATCAACGCTGGCGAATTTGGCCGTCGTTCCCTGTGCCACAGTAGCGTAAAAGGGGAAGGCAAGTCCTGCGCCAGTAGTCCAGCCGAGCCATCCATGGTGGCCGATGTCGAGGTAGTTGTAAGCATTGGGGAGCGAATGGAATTGATTGAGCGCGTACTGAATTCCCTGCACATACACGCCGCTAGTCGAGTAAGTCGGATAGCTCTGGCCGCCGTTGGCCGCGATGCAGTTGGCCAGCGAATAGCTATAGCCGGTGTTGGTTACGATATTGGGCAGCGAGTCATCCTCGATGACCAGTACAAAGCGGATATTCGGGTTGCTCTTATAAGCCGCGAGGATGTTGTAGATGGGAGTGATGTAATTGTTCTCATACTCCTGAATGCCCGTACCCGTCAGCGGCGTGGTGTAGCCCTTAGGGGTGTCGCCGCCGGCGATGCTGAGTTCGCCGTTTGAGGCCAAGGCAGCGCAATCGCGGTCGGGCAGATCGTAAATGACGAGCTGAACAACGATTGGCGTGGAGCCGCTCTGTTGAGCTAGCGCCGCGTTGATGTGTCCCTGGAGGCCGAGGCGTCCGTTATTCACCGAGCCGCCGGCAATGGCTGCGATGCGGTCCAGCCAGACGAATGTCGGGGTCTTTCCGACTACAGTCATCTGGTTCGCGAGCGCGGAGCCGGTCGGCTCGGTCGCGACCGCGGTAGCGACTTCAGTTGTGTAGTCCGGGCTGGCGTACACCGTTGCGCCGGCGTACGGATTGGCGACGTGAGTTACCTGAGCGAAAGCGCCCGGCATAACAAGCGTTAGTAGTAGAACCGCGAGTACCCCAAGGTACTCGCTCAGTCGGCGAGCGCTGGCCCGCCCACAGGGAGGATTGAACTGCTGAGACATGGTTTCTCCTTTACATCACACAGCCCACCTACATCACTCGATGACCGAGTGACTTTCGCGACATGATGCCTGTATCAGAGACATGACCAGCGGGCCGGGGCAAGAATCAACTGACCAGTGGCCGGAGCCTCTGCGAATTGTCAAATCTCTGAAAAAGCGAAGAAGGGGGAAATGGAAGGAAGATTCATGCGTAGTGCGGGAGCGCATGAATGCGGATCAATCTATAAGCAACGTGACTCACTTACACTTTGTCTGCATTCTCGCAACAATGACAATTGCGGTCAGCAGACCAGGAAGACAACTATCAATGCCGACAATGAAGCCGTCGGCAACGCAGCACCCTCACTCATGGCGTCGCTTTACGCCAAATTCACGTTTATTTACCGCGAATGCAAGTTAATCTTTCGAGTCGAAGATGTCAAGTTACCCCAGTGCACTCAAAGGTAACTATAGTAACATCTCAAAAAGTCGATGGTGACCTCACGTGCTGATGCATTT
Source organism: Occallatibacter sp. (assembly GCA_049509715.1). Classification (GTDB taxonomy): domain Bacteria; phylum Acidobacteriota; class Terriglobia; order Terriglobales; family Acidobacteriaceae; genus Telmatobacter. The sequence goes on from JBEKZR010000121.1 coordinate 6,447, forward strand.
GGCTCTGTGGATCCCTAAACACATCGATCTCTTGTCGAATCATGCACAAGAAGTGCGCACCCAGTTCGTCTGCCTTCGCGTAAAGCAAGTCGTATGCCCGCCTGCTGAGTCTCCTGTTTGTTTTGCCTACCCGATCCCTATGCGTTCGCCGCGCCCTGCTGTTGGAAGACCTGGCTCTCCTACATCAGAACCAGAGGCATCCAAAGCTGCGATTTGCCGCTCTGGAACATTTGCTCCTTGGAAGATCGTCGTGCCTTCTAAATGGCGGTAGAGCATCTGTCTTCGAAACAGATGGCTCTCCCTGGGACAAGGTTCCAGAACCTCTGAGAAATCATGAACTTAGCGGTCCCTGAAGATCTCAGGAATCTTCATCTGTAGTCGATTCCGTAACTGCAGAATCCCCAGAGAACCACAAGGGCCCATAAGGAGTCTCTTCTGGAAGAGTAACAAACTATAGCAAATACACGAGTTATTGGTCGGGGCGGAGGGATTTGAACCCCCGACCCTCTGCTCCCAAAGCGGTATATCTACAATCTCGATCATTTACCACCCATTACCTTGGAGTGCATTTATGCCAATGTTTTCATGGGTATGCGAGTAGTTGTGAGGAGAGTTCCTTTCCCACCAGTTACCCTCATTTCCTATCTGGGGGTACCCACAAATTCCCCCACAGTCCCCGCAGTCGCAAATGGCTGGTCTCCCGCCCTATTGAGCTGGATTGACTCAGGTGCGTGGGACCGAAGCGGGACAGAAAAACCATCCCGCTCCTCGCCACGCCGCCCTGCTCTGCGGCCTGGTTGTGGCGTAGTTCCAGGAACCTCGCGCAGCACCAGATCGGCATCGAACCCGAAGGCGTTCTCCGACTCCATTCCCCTCCAGCGCTGCCGCTACACCACCCCCCTGAAGCGCATGGATCTCTTCCTCAGGTCCGAGCAGGAGGCGCGGTGCCTCCCCAGGCATCCTCATCGTAGGCATTAGCGACCCGCCGCCTCCCGTCGGAATGCATAGCGACCAGATCTACAGCATCATCGCGGTAGGTGGCAAGCCCCGGACCGCAAGCAGTACAGACGGTACAGGCGCAAGGTCGCCTAGCTCTGGGTCTCGCACATCTACCGTCTGTGCAGCCGCATATGATCTGCTTGCACAGATTGCCAAAGGTCCCGATTCCCTATTCGAGGAGGTAATAACATGATCGGATCGAAACTAAAATATATCTCCTCAAGCCTACAACCCTTCGGTTAACAAACACGTGGGTACGGATTACCCGGCTTTATCTTGAATTACCTTTATGTAGTATCTTCTATAACTTACGCGGGCGTTCATGTCGAACAGGAACCCAGACATCCGGCTCAGCCGCTACACTGGCGAGTCTGAGCCAAGCAACCGGCGCATCGCTCCGTCAGGACTGGCATAAGCTCGACTGGGGAAAGCCTGACGCTCGGCTGTCGTCGCGGCTGCTCCCATCGCCTGGCTGGAGGACAGGGCTTGCAACTACTTCTAGCGGTCGTGGTACGGGAGGGAATCGTCGATCCCCTCCCGCACCAGCCGGCCCGTCTACTGCACGTCGCTCACCTTGCCGTCTTTGAAGGTGACCTTCATGCCGTTGTAGTAATAGATGACCTTGGATCCCAGGTTCGCGATTCTAGTCGGCTGGCCAAGAGCCGATTGAACCTGGTCGGTGGTCTGGCCCAGTTCAACGGTTGCGGGCGCCGCAGCCGGAGCAGCAGCGGCAGCGCCTCCCGGCGCGCCGCTATCCTGCGCCGCCTCGGAGGTTACTTCGTTCTCCGCCTGCGTGGCCTGCTGGTCCTGTTGCTGAATATCGGCTGCCAGGTTCGCCTCCGGCGGTGGCGCGGCGGCGGCGTACTGCGCGGCATCAGGCTGTCCCTGCGCGGATGGCGGAGCCGCCGGCAAACCGCCGGTGCCCTGCTTGTCCTGCAGATCCTTGAGACCCTGGTCGATGGTCTCACGCATGTGGTTCTGCATCTCCTGCAGGTCGGTCAACTGCACCTGAACCGTGAGGGATATCTGGCATTCCGGCTTGCCCTTGCTGGACAGAACCACCAGATTCGCCGTAGTTGCGTCAGAGGGAGGCGCATCCCGCAGTTGCAGCGTGTCGCCGTCGCTGACCACGCACTCCTGCCCGGATGCATCGGTCACGTCCAGATTGCCCCCAGCCACGAATACATGCGGACGGCCGTCGCTCAACAGGCGCGCGATTCCGCTGGAAGCGGGATCCACGTCCTGTTGCTGCGCGTTCTGTTGCGCTTCCTGATTTTCCAGCGCCAACTGGTTTTTGACCTCATCGGCGATCATCGCCTTCACCTCAGGGGTAAGCACCGGCTGTCCGCCCGCCGCCGGCGGAGCGCCGGCCTCCTCGGCTGCCTCCTGGTGCGCTGCGTAAGCGGCTTGCAAATCCTGCGAGATGATATAGTCCGTCAGCCAGAATGCGGCCGAAGGGTACACCGGATACGGCTGGAAATAGCCGCCGTAGAAGCCAAACCAGGGATTGCCTGCCCATCCCCACCCGAATGCGATCGGCGCCGCCCACGGGTTGTACGCCCAACCATAAAACGCGGGGTGGAAGTAGAAACCTGGTGCATAGACACTCAGCATTAACCCGTGGAAGCCATAGCCGCGATAGAAGCGGTTGTATTCGTGGCCATGATAGAAGTAGGAGCGCCGGGCAAAATCGTGCCCGTGGTAGCTATACCCACGCTGCACGTATCCCGGCCGGCCCCGCTCGGCAACAACGCGGCTGCCGTCATGGCGCTCCGCCGAGACTCTGCGGCCGCCGCCCAGGTTGTGATGGACGTCCATGCCGCGCTTGGGGTCATGCACATCGCTCACCTT
>JBEKZR010000122.1:0-9194 GCA_049509715.1 Occallatibacter sp.
GCAGTCGTTTCACGGGCGCGAGCACCTGGTTTGCTACTCGGTCAAAGTCAACTCGGCGCTGGCCATTCTCAAGCTGCTTGCCGGCCGCGGGGCGGGTTTCGATATCGTCTCCGGCGGCGAGCTGGAGCGGGTATTGGCTGCCGCGCCCGAAGCTGTGGACCGGGTGGTCTTCTCCGGCGTGGGCAAGACAGCCGGCGAGATCGACTTGGCGCTGAAGGCCGGAATCCTGGAAATCAACGTGGAGAGCGAGGCGGAGCTGGAGTTGCTGGCCGCGCGCGCGGCCAAGCTCAAAAAGAATGTGCGCTTCGGCCTGCGCGTGAACCCCGACGTCTCAGCCGAGACCCACCCCTACATATCCACCGGCCTGCGCGAGCACAAGTTCGGCGTGGATATCCGGCAGGCGAAGAGGATTTACAAGAGCGTGGGCGGCAACCGCTGGCTGGAGCCTTACGGGGTTAGTTTCCACATCGGGTCGCAGATTCGCTCGGCGGAGCCCTTTGGCGCGGCCATGGAGCGGATCGCCAGGCTGTTGCGGCAACTCAGGCGCGAAGGCATCGCGCTCCAGGCCGTCGATGCCGGCGGCGGGCTGGGGATCGACTACCACGGCGGCAGCTTTGACGCGGCGGCCAAGGTACGGGAGTACGCAGCAGCTATCGAGCAGGCGCTGGACGGTTTCGAGGGCCGGCTGCTGCTGGAGCCGGGGCGCTTCATCGTGGCCCAGGCCGGGGTGCTGGTGGCGCGGGTGCTTTATGTCAAGCGCAACGGCAACAAGACCTTCGTAATTACCGACGCGGCCATGAACGACCTGATCCGGCCGGCGCTCTACCAGGCTCATCACGAGATTGTGCCGGTAAGGCCCAGGGCGGGGAAGTCACGGACCGTGGACGTGGTGGGGCCGATCTGCGAGTCGGGGGACTTCTTCGCGCACGACCGCAAGCTGGGGCCAGTCAAGCCCGGCGACCTGGTGGCGCTGCTCGATGCCGGGGCCTACGGGATGGCGGAAAGCTCGAACTACAACAGCCGCCTGCGCGCGGCGGAGGTGCTGGTTGAAGGGGCGAAGGCGCGGCTCATCCGCCAGCGGGAGACGATGGCCGATCTGCTTGCGCCGGAGTTGGCACAAGCGGACCACTGATCTTCACTGTAGTAGATTATGAAACTCCGACTATCTCCGGCCCGTCCTATGAAGATGTATCGCGGAGGATTTCAGTGATGCAATTTGGATTGAAGGCTATCTGCGCCCTGGCCATGGCGGGACTGGCACTGGGGCTAGCTACAACTGTTTATGCGGACTCGCTGACGGTGAAGACCGCGCAAGGCAAGGTACGCGGCAAGACCATCAACGACGGCAAGGTCAAGGCGTTTCTGGGGCTGCCCTATGCGGCCCCTCCGGTGGGCGATCTGCGCTGGAAGGCGCCCGAACCGCCGGTCCAATGGAAGGGCGAGCGCGACGCGACGAAATTCGGCGCCCATTGCGCCCAGGGCCATGTCTTTGACGACATGATCTTTCAGGACAGCGCGAACAGCGAGGATTGCCTCTTTCTAAACGTCTATGCGCCCGCCAGCGCCAAGGCAAAAAGCAAGCTGCCGGTGATGTTCTGGATTCACGGCGGCGGGTACGCGGGCGGCGCCAGCTCGGAGCCGCGGCATAATGGCGATTTTCTGCCACTCAAGGGCGTGGTGCTGGTCACCATCAACTACCGGCTGGGCGTCTTCGGCTTTCTGGCCGCGGCCGACCTGGCCAAGGAGGGCGACGGAGCGGCGGGCAACTACGGCATGATGGACATGGTCGCAGCCCTCCAGTGGGTCAAGGCCAACATCAGGAAGTTCGGCGGCGATCCGGAGAATGTAACCATCTTCGGCGAGAGCGCCGGCTCTTTGGCGGTGAGCACGCTGATGGCCTCTCCTGAAGCACGGGGGCTCTTCCAAAAGGGCATCGGCGAGAGCGGCGCGGCCTTCAGCGAAACGCTGCCAACCGACACCCTGGAAGCGCGCGAAAAACAAGATGCAGAGTGGGTTGCTGCGTTGGGGGTGACTACGCTGGCGGAATTGCGCGCGCTGCCGACAGACAAGGTCCTGGATGCGGCTAAAAACAAGAAGGGCGGCTTTTGGCCCGTTGTCGACGGCAAGTTCCTCACCGAGCCCGTCCCCGCCACCTACGCCGCGGGCAAACAGGCCCATGTGCCGCTGCTGGCCGGCTGGAACCGCGACGAGGGCAGTTTCTTCGCCATGCGCCCCGTGACCGCGGAGCAGTTCAAGGGCATGATTGGCGGCCTCTACAAGGAGCGCGCCGCCGAATTCCTCACGCTCTACCCCGCCGACACCGACGCGCAAGCCCTGCGTTCGGCCATCGACTACGGCAGCGATAACTTCATCGCCTTTGGCACCTGGAAGTGGATCGAGGCGCACCGCAAGACGGGTGAGTCGCCGGTCTATCGCTATCACCTGGAGCTGGCCGCGCCACCAAGCAAATATCACCCCGGCTCGTTCGCCTTCCACTCCGACGACATCGAGTACGTCTTCGGCACGCTCGACACCAGGCCCGGCGCGGTATGGCGGCCCGAGGACCGCAAGCTGAGCGAGCAGATGATGAGCTACTGGAGCAACTTCGCCAGGACCGGCGATCCCAACGGACCGGGACTGCCGGAGTGGCCGAAGTATGACAAAGACGACACGCTCATCCACCTGGACAGCACCATCACCTCCGGCCCGGACACGCTGCGCCCGCGGTATGAGTTCCTGCTGAGGGGGATGCCGCCGATGCATTTCTAGAGCGGTTCCACAATTCACGCGCCCTTTTTTCATCGTGCAAGGTGCATTTCCTTGAGGGAAATGCCACTGGAGGGCAGTGGTTTAGGGGTACAGCAATTGTGGAACCGCTGTAGGCAGCCGCTGTGGCGGGGGTCTTGCCGCCGGGCAGGCCCCCACACCGGATCGGGATTACCAGACAAATGGCAAAGGTCTGAAGGGCGTCCGGCTGAGGCGATCAAGGTTGAAGGCGAGGCCGTTTTCAGCCACAGCCGGACGCGGCAACCCCGGAAGAGCTTCAGCTTGAAGGGGCTTCGGCCTGTCACAACGCCCTGTACCGGGGATGCCCAAGAAACCCCAAATGTTCGATAGATCAAAGCCGAAATGTGAATTTCTGAAGGATTTTGTTATTAAAGTGCGTTTTTTGCATAATTTCTGTTGAAAACGCGGCCGTAACGTGATTACAATTGGCTCTTCCTCAGAATTATTTGATGTTTTGGAGGTCATGGAATCCTTGGTTTTCGAGGTTTGCCCCCATGGTCTGCCCGATGTGTCAATCAGTTGCGTTGTCCATTATTCCCGCGGAAATCCGTCTTTATCGCAACGGCCCGCGCACTCTGAGCCATCCACCCATAACGCCTTCGCCGGATGTACAGGTGTGCCTCGATTGCGGCTGGTCGGAGTTCTCGATTCCGCGATCATGGCTTTCGGCGGGATGGTTGCGCTCGCTGCGCCCACAGGCTGTCCCCCGGAGGGAGGCTGAAATTGAGCCCTCGGAAGCGACCGCCCTGGTATCGTAGAGCGGCGTTTCGGCTGGGCCGGAATGGCCGCTGATTCCGGTGGAGGGAGTGGTTCGCCGGCGTTTCGTCGATCGCCTGGTTGCGAAGATCATATTGTGTGCAAAAAGGCCCCCAGCCGAAGCTGGAGGCCTTTTGTTCTTGCGCCGAAGGCGCGTACGCCTGGACGGCCAGTCCTAGTACATGCCGTCCATGCCGCCGCCGTGGCCGCCACCCGGAGCCGGCTTAGGCTCCGGAATCTCGACCACCAGGGCTTCCGTGGTCAGCAGCAGACCGGCGATCGAGGCCGCGTTCTGCAACGCCGTGCGGACAACCTTGGTGGGGTCGATAACGCCGGCCTTCACCAGGTCCTCGAACTTGTTGGTCAGGGCATTGAAGCCGTAGTGCGGGTTGAACGCATCTTTGTCCTTGGCCTTGCCCTCGATCACCCTGGCCGCCACCACCGCGCCCTCTTCGCCGGCATTGGCGACGATCTGGCGCAGAGGCTCTTCGAGGGAGCGGCGCACGATATTGGCGCCGATCTTCTCGTCGCCTTCGAGGGTCTTGATGAGCGCGTCGACCGCCGGAATGGCGCGCACCAGCGCCACGCCGCCGCCGGGGACGATGCCTTCCTCGACCGCCGCGCGGGTGGCGTGCAGGGCGTCCTCAACGCGAGCCTTCTTCTCTTTCAGCTCGGTCTCGGTGGCCGCGCCCACCTTGATGATGGCCACTCCGCCGACCAGCTTGGCCAGCCGCTCCTGGAGTTTTTCCTTGTCGTAGTCCGAGGTGGTCTTCTCGATCTGCGAGCGGATCTCCTTCACCCGGCCTTCGATCTCGCTGGACTTGCCGGCGCCGTCGACGATGGTGGTGTTGTCCTTGTCGATGGTGATGCGCTTGGCCTTGCCCAGGTCCTCGATCTTGACGCCTTCCAGCTTGATGCCCAGGTCCTCGGTGATGGCCTTGCCGCCGGTGAGGATGGCAATGTCGCCCAGAATCGCTTTGCGGCGGTCGCCGAAGCCGGGCGCCTTGACGGCAGCCACGTTGAGCGTGCCGCGCAGCTTGTTGACCACCAGCGTCGCGAGAGCCTCGCCCTCAACGTCTTCCGCGATAATCAGAAGCGGCTTGCCGCCGCGGGCAACCTGCTCCAGCAGAGGCAGCAGGTCCTTCATGGCGCTGATCTTCTTCTCGTAGATCAGGACATAGGGCTCTTCCAGCACTACTTCCAACCGCTCGGCGTCGGTCACGAAGTAGGGGCTCAGGTAACCGCGGTCGAACTGCATCCCATCGACCGTTTCCAGGCCGGTGTGCATCGTTTTCGACTCTTCGATGGTGATCACGCCGTCCTTGCCCACAACCTTGACCGCTTCGGCAATAATGTCGCCGATCTCCTGGTCGCCGTTGGCCGAGATGGCGCCCACCTGGGCCACGGAACCCTCGTTGACGGGCTTGGAGAGCTCGCCCAGGGCGCCGCCCTTGGTCCACTTGCCGTCCTTGTCGAGGGTGCCGATAATCGCATCCACGGCCTTCTCGATGCCGCGCTTGAGAGCCGTCGGGTTGGCCCCAGCGGCTACGGTTTTGACACCCTCGCGGAAGATGGACTGGGCCAAAACGGTTGCCGTCGTGGTGCCGTCGCCGGCCACGTCGCTGGTCTTGGAGGCGACTTCCTTCACCAATTGCGCGCCCACGTTCTCCAACGGATCCTTGAGCTCGATCTCCTTGGCCACCGTTACCCCGTCCTTGGTGATGGTGGGGGAACCGAACTTCTTTTCAATCACAACGTTGCGGCCCTTGGGACCGAGCGTCACCTTCACGGCGTCCGCCAGCGTGTTGACGCCGCGCAGGATCGCCTGACGGGATTCTTCACCGTGCAAAATCTGCTTTGCCATTGCGTTTAACTCTCCTTAGAACAGTTGTCAGTTGTCAGTGGTCAGTTGTCAGCGATCCGAATTCAGTTCCGAGGGGCCCCGGTGATGCGAGGAGCGGCCTTTACTGAGAACTGAAAACTGAAAACTGACTACTTTTTGATGATGCCGAGGACTTCTTCCTCGCGCATGATCAGGAACTCCTCGCCATCGATCTTGATCTCGTTGCCGGAGTACTTGCCGAAGAGGATCTTGTCGCCTGCCTTCACGTCCAGGGGGAAGACCTTGCCCTCGTCGTTGGACTTGCCCTTGCCCACAGAGATGACTTCGCCCTCCTGCGGCTTTTCTTTGGCGCTGTCAGGGATGATGATTCCACCCCGAATGGTTTCGCCCTCTTCCAGACGGCGGACGAGGATGCGGTCATGGAGCGGGGTGAACTTTGTCGCTACAGATGTTGCTGCCATTGCTTCGCTTCTCCTTCACACGCGGGCAGGGTTGGAGCCCCAGCCGCGGATTTGAGTGGTTTTTGGGAAAAAAGCCTCGGAAATGACTCAGTGCGGCCCACCGCTGCGGGCTGCAGTTCTGCCCGAGCAGCTCCACGAGCAGGGTGCTAGCACTCTTGCCTTCCAATTGCTAACGATAGGGGAGTTGGCGCGCATTGTCAAGTGGGGATCGCTAAAATATGAGTGCTATTCGCTCATAAAGTATGATTGTACGGGTGGATGCGCAAGAGGGCTGCCCCCGAATCTTGCTCCTTGACAACCCGGCGTTCCTTGACGCCCAATGGCTACTGCGATCATGAAAAACACAGAAGCGCAACCCTGGGCTCTGTGGCTCAGCTTCCCGTTGGCTTTGCTTCTTGCCGACGCCAGCCTCACCGGGTTATTCTCGCCCTCCCCATACACTGCTGAAACCCGGCTTCATGCGGCCCAAACCGTGGGAAACGACGTGGGAAATCTGGCTGTCGTGGCGCCTGTACTGACGGTCGCCGCAGTTCTTGCTCTTCGCGGCTCTCTCGCCGGGCGCCTTGTCTGGATGGGAACCCTGGTCTACCTAATCTACGATTTCTTCGGATATGCGTTCGATCTGCACTTCAACCCGATGTTTCTGGCTTACTGCGGCATCCTGGGCCTTAGTTTTTACGCCCTTGCGGGTAGTGTCCCGGCGCTGCCGGTGGGGGAGGCAGCCCGCCGGTACGGTGCGCGGGCTCCGGTGAAAGGTTCGGCCGTTCTTCTCCTGTTGATGTCCCTGGGCACTGCTTACCACTGGCTGGCTGAGGTGGTCCCGGCAATGCTCGCGGGCCAGACTCCGCAAGCTGTCCGCGACGCCGGCCATTTCACCGAGCCGGTTGCGGTTCTCGATCTCGCATTCGGGCTTCCAGCCTGCCTGATTGCCGCAATCCTGCTGCTGCGGCGCAAGCCGCTGGGCTTTGTCCTCGGCCCGGTATTGCTGACCTTCCTCGCCTTGAGCAGCCTGGTGCTGGTTCCCATGGGGAGGTCGATGGAGCAGCAGGGTTTCAAGGCGGGTTTCGCCCTCTACGCAACCGCTGCGGGGATTGCTGCCGGCAGCGCCATCCTGCTGACGCTGTGGTTTCGGGAGGGCGAGGCAGGGAAGCAATAGGAGCGAATGCTCAGCCGCCTGCGGCGTCTCCCCATTCCAGCCCGCCCGGCTCCGATCTGATTTCTCTCTGCTCCGAGTACCGTCTCACCGGTTACAATGGAGGCCATGCTTCGCCGTTTCCATTTTCCTCTCTTTTTCCTCCTGGTCACGCTCGGCGTGGCCCTCTTGCCGCCAACTGTTGGCGCCCAACAGGACACCACCAGGCGGGGCCGCAAGTACAAACCTCCTCCGCCCACGGCACGGATTGAAGTCACCATCCTGCGCGATTTCAATGGCAAGCCCATCGAGAACGCCGCAGTCGTCTTTCATCCCATGGCGGGCGAGAAGGACAAGGGCAACATGGAGCTGAAGACCAATGAGGACGGCAAGACCGTTATCGACGTGCTGCCCATCGGCGACACGGTGCGGCTGCAGGTAATCGCCCGCGGTTTTCAGACTTACGGGGAGGATTACAAGATCGACAAGGCCGAGATGGCCATAGAGGTCAGGTTGAAACGGCCGGGCGAACAGTACTCCATTTATAAGAGTCACGCCGCCACGCCGGACGCCGGCAAGAGCGCGGGTGGGGATAAGACGGCGAATCCGGCCAATGAAGCAGCTCCGGCCAAGGATGCAACCCCAGCCGCAACCCCATCCAAGGACAAGCCGGCCGGCTCCGCCGACCCACCGGACGCGCAGCCCAGCCAGACCGAAGCCCAGCCCCAACCAAAGTAGGATTGGCAGGACTGCGGGCGGGCCATCGCTCAGAATTGTTTTTGGGATCGTTGTTGACCTGTGATGCCAACCCAACTTCTCAGCGGCAAATCGGCACTGGTCACCGGGGGCGCGCGGCGCATTGGACGCGGGATTGCGCTCGTTCTCGCGCAGGCCGGGGCGGATGTGGCCATCACCTACCGGAACTCCGAAGCCGAGGCCGCGCAAACTGCCCACGAGATCGAGTCTTTCGGGCGCCGCGCTCTGGCGGTGGAGTGCGATGTGCGCTCGGAAGCCTCAGTGCGCCGCGCGATAGCCGCCACAACCGGCTGCTTTGGGGGGCTGGATGTAGTGGTCAACAACGCCGCCGTCTTTGAGCCGGTTCCGCTGGAGCAGATCACCCTGGATCAATGGGATGCGGTCTTCGAAACCAACGCGCGAGGGCCGTTTCTGGTCGCGCGGGAGGCATTGCCGCATCTGCGCGCCGCCGAGGGAAGAATCGTGAACATCGGGTCCCTGGGAGGGATGAAAGCCTGGGCCGGACACGGCCACTATTGTGCCTCCAAGGCCGCGCTGCACATGCTGACGCAAGCGATGGCCAAGGCCTTTGCTCCAGAGGTGAGCGTTAACTGCGTGGCGCCGGGGTGGATCGATCTGAGCGATCCGGCTGGTCTGACTGACCCGGATGCCCGCGCTGGGGACGAGGCCCGCGGTTTTGCGGCCCGGACGCCGATGCGGCGCAATGGGACGGCGGAAGATGTAGCCCAGGCTGTGCTCTTCTTTGCCGCGGGACCACGATTTGTCACCGGCCAGATTCTGGCCGTGGATGGCGGGTTGGGGCTGGTTTAGTGGGGCGCGGGCCTGGGGCCGGCAGAGAAGCGGCTGGCATCGAACTTCAGCGGCACATGCTCCGCTAGGCCCAGGGGTTCGGGCTGGGCGGGCCACGGGGCTCCCGTGACGGCGGCCAGGGGATTGGTGACACATAAGCGCTGCGCCGTCTCCTCGCCGAAACGCCGGGCCACGTAGTCATAACCCTTTTTCAGATGCGGCGGGCGCCGCTGGGGATGGTGCGCGTCGGTGGCCAGAAAGTGAATCCAGTTGCGCTCCAGCAACTCATTCGAGAAGGCCTCGGCGACAGGGCCAAAACGGCCATAGAGCGCCGCGGAGGTCACCTGGACCAGACAGTCTCTGCGCATCAGGTCCGCCAGCATTTCCGGCTGGCGCTGCAACACAGGGTTGCGTTCCGGGTGGGTGACAATCGGCGTGTAGCCAACGGCTTGCAGCTGGAATATGGCTTGATCCAACTGCGGAGCGATGGTCATGTTAGGGAACTCGATGAGCAGATATCCTTTGCCGTTGATTGAGTACCTGAGCGGGTGATCCTGCGCGTCGATGATGTTACTCGCGCTCAGGTGGAAGTCGCAGCCCAAGCTCAGCTCGACGACGCCCTTCAGCAACCCGCTCAACCAGGACAGACGTTCGGCGATCACCGCAGCCT
>JBEKZR010000123.1:0-9140 GCA_049509715.1 Occallatibacter sp.
TTGTTCATTCTGGCTATCTTCGGGACCATCGCCTGGCACATTGTGGCCATGTTCCGTGCAGCGCGGGCCGGATAAAGCTCCTGGCCCCCCGATCGGGCTCCCACGCGCCGGCCATCTCTGCCTGTCGGGCGCACCGGGCGTTCAGAACACCCAGAGGCTTCCCAGCAGCAGCAGGATTGCGGCGACCGTCACGGCCTGGTAAGTCAGGTCCTCTGCCCTGCGGGACTGCGTGGAACCTTCGGCGGTCGCGGGCATGAAGGTGGATGCGGTTTTTGGGGAGGAATGCATCTTGGGCCTGCCTTTCTGTGCCTTTCAGCAAGAGCTACGGATCAGGTACGGTCCCGGTTCCGAGCGGGCTTGGATTCTTAGACGCCGTTGGCTCGCCGGAGTTGCTCAACAACAATGTGGAGTTTCTGCGAGAATTGCGACGCTGCCTTGTCTATCGTCCCTTGGCGCAGAATCTTACGCTTACCAACTAAAACGCGGAAGGCGGGAGTATTCCTTTGGTAACGGGTGTAAAATCCGCTCGTGAGTTCTGATCCTCAAATTGTCCGCCCCGCCGAAACGCGGGAGCGCAACTGGCCGCCCATGGCGGTAGCTGCAGCGGTCGTTCTGATCGCGGCTGCCGTTGTGGTGCTGGTTCTCGAACACGGAAAGCCCACGGCCACGGTCACACCCATCTCCGCCGCTCCGGACGCCTACGCGGCCAGCCTGCCCATCACCGGCCTGGCCATGAGCGAGTCGGCTAACCTGGCCGGCGGCAAGGTTACCTACCTCGACGGCCACATCGCCAACAAGGGTGCCCGCACCGTTACCGGAGTCACCGTGCAGGTGCTCTTCCGCGATTTCGCCCACGAAGTAGCGCAGAATGAGACCCTGCCGCTCCGGCTCATCCGCATGCGCGAGCCCTATATTGATTTGGAGCCCGTCTCCGCGGCCCCGCTCAAGCCCGGCGGCGAGCAGGACTTCCGCCTCATCTTCGACGCCGTCACCCCCGACTGGGACGGCGCCTACCCGGAAATTCGCGTCATCCACGTCGAGACAAAATAGACCGAATAGAATCATCTATGTATGCATTCACCTGCCCCTGAAGCCACTCTCGACGGCAGCCGCTTCCTCCGCGCCTGTCTGCGCCAGCCGGTGGACCGCACGCCGGTCTGGTTTCTGCGTCAGGCCGGCCGCTATATGCAGGAGTATCGCGAGGTCCGCAAGCATCACACCCTGATTGAAATCTGCAAGCAGCCAGAGTTGGCCGCCGAGGTCACCATCACCGCCGCCGAGAAGCTGGGCGTGGACGCGGCCATCATCTTTGCCGACCTGCTGCTGCCGCTGGAACCCATGGGCTTGGACTTCAAGTTTCAGGCCGGCGAAGGGCCCGTCGTTCACCACCCGGTCCGCACCGCCGAAGACGTGCTCGCCCTGCGCACTGACCGCGCCGGCGAGCTGGCTTACGTCGCCCGCGCCATCGAGAAGGTCGCCGCCCACTTCCACAATCGCCTGGGCATCATCGGCTTCTGCGGCGCGCCCTACACCCTGGCCAGTTACATGATCGAGGGCGGCGGCTCCAGGAACTACATCCACACCAAGCAGATGATGTACGGCGACACCGCTGCGTGGCGCAGCCTCTTGGACAAGATCGTGGTGGTCCTCGAGGAGTTCTGCCGCCTCCAGGTGCAGGCCGGGGCCGACGTCATCCAGATTTTCGACAGTTGGGTTGGTTCACTCGGTCTGGCCGACTATCACGAGTACGTCTTCGAGGTCTCCAAGCGCCTCGTGCGTTCAGTGCAGCAGATGGGCGTACCGGTCATCTACTTTGGCGTCGATACCGCGGGCCTGCTAGGCGAGATGGCCTCAACGGGCGCCGACGTCATAGGCCTTGACTGGCGCCAGCCCCTCGACCAGGCTTGGCGCGCCGTCGGCCACGGCCACGCCGTGCAGGGCAACCTCGACCCCATCACGCTCTTTGCGCCGCTGGAAGTCCTCGAACTGCGCGTTGGTGAGATTCTCCGCGCCGCTAACGGCCGCCCCGGCCACATCTTCAACCTCGGTCACGGCATCGTCCCCACCACGCCGGTCGAAAACGTGCAGGCCGTCGTCCGCATGGTCCGCGAATTCCGCCTGGAGGCTGCGCGTACCTGATAGGATTGGGTGCCCCAGGTCTCGATTCTGAGACCTGGGAATCCACGAACCTCAACCGGCGTTTCGTTTTTCTATGAGGCCGCAAATGTCTAAGCAAGCCGTCCTCCTGCTGGCCCACGGCACTCCGGAGACCGTCGAGCAGATTCCCGAGTACCTGCGCAACGTAGTCAGCGGCCGACCGCTGTCGCTTGAAGTGGTCGAAGAGATTCAGCGCCGCTACGCCCTCATCGGCCGCAGCCCGCTCACGGAAATCACCTTCGCGCAGGCCCACTTGATCGAAGCTGAACTGGCCGCCGAAGGCCAGCCCGTCTCCGTCTACGCCGGCATGAGAAACTGGCGCCCCTACATCCCCGATGTGGTCCGCCGGATGCGCGCCGATGGCGTCGAAGAGGCTGCCGTCATCTGCCTTGCGCCGCACAACTCGCGCTTGAGCGTGGGCCTCTACCGGCGCGCCGTCCAGGCCGAGGCTGCCGGTCTCCGCATCGACTTTACCAAGGGCTGGGCGCGGCATCCGCTGCTCGCCGAGGCCTTTGCCGAGCGGCTCCGCCCAGCCGCTGCCAGGCTCAGCGCGGAAGCCGGCCACGCAGTTCCGGCCCTGTTCACGGCCCATAGCGTGCCCTGCCGCACCATACAGGCTTCCGCAGGCCAGCCCGCCGACCCCTACGCCGACGAAGCCCGCCATACCGCCGCGCTGGTCGCCGAGCGCGTGCCTGAGATTCCCCAGTGGTGGTTCGCCTTCCAGAGCCAGGGCGCAAGCGGCGGTCCATGGATCGGGCCCACCGTTGAGGAAACACTCGTCTCCATTGCCGCCGAAGGTGTCAGAACCCTCCTCATCCAGCCCATCGGTTTTCTCTGTGACCACGTCGAAATTCTTTACGACGTTGACATCCTTTTTCGCGGTTTTGCCGCCAAACTCGGCCTCCGGCTTGAGCGCCCGGAGTCGTTGAATGCCTCGCTCACCCTCGCCAGGGCGGTTGCGGATCTGGCACGACAGGGGTTGGCTCGGCTCAAGAATTGAGTGGCGACAGTGGAACCAGAGTTGATGTACCCCGAAAGCAAGCCCGCCACCCAGAAGACTCTCTGCAAGGACACATTTACTCAAGTTCCGCTCTTGGTCAGTGCGGCAAACAGCGATCCACAACTGAAAGGTACTTTCGTGCCGGACGGTAAGTTACCATTGTGCTGACATGCAAGTGGAGGCTCTTTTCCTCAGCGCACTGAATTCGATAGGGTAAACTGAACAGAATCATCCAGTTTCTTTTGCTTTGTGCGTGGGCAGGAGTGATTCTTTTCGGGAAAAACCCCGGAGAGATCGCGGCTATTCCATTGAGTTCAATTTCTCAGGGCAAATGCTCAGGAGTGCGACGTGGCGTCTGGGTGTTCAACGCAAGCTGTTGAAGAAGGAACTGGCGTCCGGTGTCCGGCATGCGGCTATAAACGCGTGCACCGGCTGGAACGAAAAGGCTTTATGCAACTGAACGTTTATCCCCTGTTCGGTTACTATCCCTGGGAATGTGGCATGTGCAGACAGCTCTTTATGATAAAGAAGCGGTACAGGCGCAAGAGACGCAGTAACCACGAAAGCAGCGCCGATTAGATTTCCGCCTCTCCCGGCTCTCCATCCAAAATCAACTGGAATGCACTCAGCATGGGCGCGCTGGTTCCGGTGCCAGCCTGATTCTGTCTCTGCAATCGCAGGATGTCCGCGGTTCCGGCGCGAAATCTAGGAACGGAAAAAGTTTTTGGCCAGGAACAGCACATTGGCCGGCCGCTCGGCCAGCCGCCGCATGAAGTAGGGGTACCACTCGGGGCCAAAGGGAATGTAAACCCTCACGTGATAGCCCTCGTTGACCAGCCTCCGCTGCAGGTCGCGCCGCACGCCGAATAACATCTGAAACTCGAACCGGCCGGGGTCGATCCCGTGCTGGCTGGCGAACGACTTGGCCGCGGCGATCATGGCCTCGTCGTGGGTGGCCAGGCCGTGATGGATGGGGCTGTTCAGAAGCATGCGGCTGAGCCGGATGTAGTTCGCGTCCACAGCGGCCTTGCGCGGAAAAGCCACCTCCTCCGGTTCC
Source organism: Occallatibacter sp. (assembly GCA_049509715.1). Lineage (GTDB taxonomy): Bacteria > Acidobacteriota > Terriglobia > Terriglobales > Acidobacteriaceae > Telmatobacter. The sequence continues at coordinate 4,215 of JBEKZR010000123.1, forward strand.
TTGTACGCCCCCTTGCACAGCCGCACCGGGATGCCGTCGGCCAGCAGTTGTTCGATGTCCGCCTGCGACCGGTAAAGGTAGGACTGGATCGCGATTCCAATGGCCCCGCGCAAGTTCGGCTGCGCATGCAGCCGCCGCACAATGTTCAGCGTCACCTGCGTCAGCCGCGAGTCCTCCATGTCGATGCGGACAAAGTTGCCAGTCGCGCTTGCATGTTTGGCCAGACCCTCGGCAATCGTCTCGGCCAGTTCCGGCGAGAGTTCCAGGCCCATCTGCGTCAGCTTCACGCTGATGTTGGCGTTGAGCCGGCGCGCGGCAATCGAGTCGAGCAGTTGATGGTAGACATCGGCTGCCTGGTGGGCCTCAACCTCTGAGGTGACGCTCTCGCCCAGCGAGTCCACGGTCACAGCCATGCCCTGTTGGTTCACCGCCTGGGCCACGCGCAGGGCGTCGTCAATCTCCATGCCGGCCACGAACCGGGAACTCAGACGCCGGCCCACGCTGGAGCGCTCGCTGAAGCTGCGCAAAACACGATTGCGGGAGAGTGCGATAAAGGTGGAGCGCAGAATAGGCATCTCAAGAATCCTGCCGGCCGGAGCCCTGGCTTGGGCTCATCTGTCGAACACTCCAGTCTCGCATAACGGAGCTGCGGAAAGGCTTACTCAACCCGATAGAGCGTGCAGCCGTGTGCCGGAATGATCCCGGTACGCAGGCTCTTTGCGTCAGGAATGTGCTTCTTGTTCCAAACGTCGTACACCGCGTGGTCTTTATCGGCAAGATGGAAGTAAATCCACGGCACGTCGATGTTTTGTGGAGTGTCTTTCAGATTGAACACAGCAATATAACGCTTGGGTTGCGAGCCGCCGGTCACCGCCCACCAATAGCGTGGCCGCAAAGGGTCATCAGGATAAGTGGCAGCCTCGCCGCCTTTGACCGCCTTCTGATTGATCTCGATCACATCCTTGTTGGTCAGCAGCGACCGGGTAAAATCATCCAGCTTGGTCAGGTTAGCCCCCAGAATCAGCGGTGAGCGCGCAATGGCCCACAGCGTCAACTCGGTCTGCTGCTCGTCGCGCGTCAGCCGCGACTGGCGCGGCTCGCCCATGCCGGGATGCGGCGTCAGCGATCCCCAGGGCAGCATGTCCGCGTCCGGCCAGTTTCCCGGCTTTACATACGGCGCCCACTGGGCCAGCCGGTCGAACTCGCCGCGCAAGCCGAAGGGATACTCGTCGTCGCCGGGATGGCGCGGGAAGCTCCAGGCGTCCCAGTGATCGTTGGTGATGCGCCACATCTGCGCGTATTGGGCCACTTCAGCCGCGTGCTCGATCTGCGTCGGCCCCGGCGAAAGGCTCAGCACCATCGGCCGCCCCGTCTTTTTGATCGCCTCGGCAATCTGGCGAATCTCGGTAGGCCGGTAGGGGTGGTCGCTGATGCAATCCACCTTGAGGAAATCCAGGCCCCAGCCCGCATAGAGCTTCAGCATGGAGTCGTAGTAGGCCTGTCCGGCGGCGTTGTCGGCGACGCCCCAGTTGCCGTCATCCCACCCACAGGGGGAGTTGAGGTCCGCGGCATCGGCGGCGTGGAAACTCGTCCCTGCGATGGGCAGATTCGCCTTCACCGCATCGCGCGGAATCCCGCGCACAATGTGAATGCCGAACTTCAGCCCTTGCTGATGCACCCAGTCGGCCAGCGGCTTGAAACCCGCGCCGTCCGCGGAAGAAGGAAAGCGGCTGGGCACAGGAAGCAGTATCCCGTTCCCGTCCAGCAGATACTTCTTTTCGGCCAGATGGGCGCCATTGGGATTCTCCATATACCATCCCTCGTCGATCACCGCATACGTCCACCCGTACTCCTTGAGCCCCGCCAGCACCATGACATTGGCCCGGTAGTCGGCCTCGCCGATGGTCAGCCCATACGCATCCCAGCTGTTCCACCCCATCGGCGGCGTAGGCGCGGGGTTCTGTGCGTGCAAAAGAGTTGTGGCAGAGACGGCGAACGCAAGAACGGCAAAAACAGCGGCGAAGAAAACACAGTGGCGAGTCATGCGAAACGTATACCACAACAGCCGCGCTTCCGGCACCGGGGACGCCTGCGCGCGTGGCGCAAGCCGCACTCAAATTCTCACCCATTCCCCGCCCCTGAACTTTCACCCCGTGCGATAAGCTGGTGCGGGGGTATGATCGATGCATTTTCGCGCGCTTGGCCGGGTGGCTCTTGCATTGCTTGCGCTGGCCTTCGGGCTCGCTCTGGCTGCACAACAGCCGGCCGCCTTCCCCGGGCAAAATCCTGCCCTGCCGGTTATCCATACCGACAATGGGCCCAACTCTCCCCACGCGCAAAGCCAGCATTATGTGGTGCTTGTCTCGCTCGACGGCTTCCGCTGGGACTACGCGAAGCGCGACGGAGCCACACACCTTTTGGCTCTTGCAAAACAGGGCGTCTGGGCTCCGGAGGGAATGCTCCCCAGTTATCCGTCGCTGACCTTCCCCAACCACTTCACCATTGTCACCGGCCTCTATCCCGAACACCATGGCCTGGTCGCCAACAGCTTCTACGACCAGACCAGACAGGCCCGCTACGCCATCGCAGACTCCCAGGCAGTCACCGATGGAACCTGGTATAACGGCATTCCTTTGTGGAGTTTAGCCGAAAGTCAGGGGATGCGCTCCGCGTGCCTTTTCTGGCCCGGCTCCGAGGCCAAAATCGCCGGCTTCAGGCCCACCTGGTACGCACAATTCGACTCCAAAACCGAAGCCACGGACGCGGTTGAGCAGGCGCGCATCGACAATGCCCTGGCCTTGCTCAAGCTGCCCGAGGCGGACCGCCCTCATTTCATTACCATTTACTACTCCGAGCCCGACCACGAAGGCCATGAATTCGGCCCCGACGCCCCCGAAACCAAGGCCGCCGAACTCAAGATGGATGGTCTGATGGGGAAGTTGAAAGCCGGACTCGACAAAACCGGCTTACCCATTGATTTGGTGGTGGTTAGCGACCACGGCATGGCCAAAGTCGAAGGCGGCTGGATCACCCTGGACGAATTCGCCGACTTAACTGGCTTCGAGACCGCCGGCACCCTACTTTACGGCAAAACCGAGGAGGATCGCGCCCGCGTCTACAACCAGCTCAAGAAGGCCTCGTGGCAATTTGTCGCCTACCGCAGGAAAGACGTCCCGGCCGGCCTCAACTACAACCAGAATCCGCGCGAAGGCGATCCGGTGGTCATAGTCACGGGTCCTTACGCCATCCGCGTCCACGCCCCATCCGATACCCGCCCTCCGACCCTCGGAATGCACGGCTTCGACCCCCAAAAGTTGCCGCAGATGAAAGCCAGTTTCTTTGCCGCTGGCCCTGATCTTGTGACAGGCAGGACAGTTGCGCCGTTTGAGAATGTCAACTTGTACCCTTGGCTAGCCCATATGCTCGGACTCCAGTTCCCCAAAACCGATGGCAGCCTGAATGTTCTGGCGGGTACGTTGCGCGATAATGGTGACGCTACCGCGCCATGAAGGAGCAAGCGCCCGATGAATTTGGTTATGGGGATCGATGGCGGAGGGACACGGACCCGCGCTTCGATCGTTGCCGGCGAACGCGTTCTGGCCCATGCTGAGAATGCTTCCATCAAGCGGCTTCGAGTGGGCGCTGAGGCTGCCGAGGAGCACCTGCGCGCGCTGCTCAAAGACGTGTATGCGCAGGCCGGCGTAACCGGCGTGCGCGCTGCCTCGGCCGGCGTAGCCAGCGCCGCCATGCCTGGCACGGCAGAGTGGATAAAGGCGGTTTTTCACGATTTTGGAGTTGAGCGCTCCGAGGTCGTCGGCGACGAGGTGATTGCGCTGGACGCGGTTTTCCGGGGCGGGCCGGGAATCCTGCAGATTGCGGGGACCGGCTCCAATACCATTGGCCGGGCGCCGGACGGCAGCCGCGAGTGCGCCGGAGGGTGGAGTTCGCATCTGGGCGACGAGGGCTCCGGCTACTGGATCGGGTTGCACAGTGTGCGTAGGGCGCTCCAGGCCTATGATCGCGAGGAACCGACGCAAATCCTTCAGAAAGTCGGTGAAATCTGGGGCACGCCCAGCCTGGACGACCTGGTGAACCTGGGCGACAGCACGCCGGGGCCGGACTTTGCCGCGCTGGCGCCTGCCATCAATGAACTGGCCGAGGCCGGCGATCAGGTCGCGCTTGGAGTGTTGCGGCAGGCCGCGTCCGATCTGGTGGATTTTGTGCTTCTGGTGCGCGCCAAATTGCGCCGTAAGCACAATATCGCCGGTGAGGTTCCGGTGGCCTGGACCGGCGGCGTCATCGAGAAGATGTCGCTGGTGCGCGAGGCGTTTTTCGCCGGCCTCCATGCCGACGCGCCGCAGATGCCGGTGGGACGGGAAGCCGTCGTTCCCATGGAAGGCGCCCTGTGGCGCGCCAAGCGGCTGGCGGAAGCGAGTTAAGTCTCCAACCGCCGGGTGCCCCAGGTCCCGCTTTTGGGACCTGGGAAACCACGAACCTCAATTGGTCCCATTCATCGCCGGATAAACACCGTCTGCCCGTTCACAATCGAGCCGGCCAATTTTCCCGCAGTATCCACGGCCACGAGGTTTACCGGCTGGCCCACCGCGAGCGCGCCCGCCTGCTCGCCCAACCCAGTCATCGCTGCCGGGTTCACGGTCACTAGCCGCAGCGCCACTTCCAGCGGCGCGCCGGTGAAGTCCATGAAGTTCTCTAGCGCGCGGTCCAGCGTGAGCACGCTGCCGGCCAGGACTCCGCCTGCCGTGGCCTTGCCGTTCGCAACCTGGACTGCCAAGCCGCCCAACTGATACTCGCCGTCTGTCATGCCGGTGGCGCTCATCGCGTCGGTCACGAGTATCGCGCGCTCCGGCCCCTTGGCCCGCCACCACAGCTTCACCATCTCCGGGGCGACATGGATGCCGTCGCAGA
>JBEKZR010000124.1:0-9102 GCA_049509715.1 Occallatibacter sp.
GGGCTGTCCGGGTAGGGGCGGCAATCTGGCTTAAAAAGAATACCCCGGCAAGAGCGCCCCAGCGCAAGACAGCTTCGCGGGTCTCGACGCTGGATGCCGTAGTGTGCGCAAGGATCTGGACCAGGCCCCAGATGGGAATCAGGTAAACCAGCCACGGCGCCAGCCCGCCGGCGATGTGTTCCTTCCCGCGGCGAATGCCCACCAGCAGGTACACGGCAAGAAGGGCAAAGACGCCGATCTGAAAGGACTGAAGCGGCCATGCATCCGGCACGAAAACGGTTGCGGTGGAAAAGACCAGCAGAAGAAACAGACACGCGCCTACGACTACCGGTGTACGCCGGCTGGCAGTGGCTGAGGGGTTATCCAACCCGGATGTTGCGCTAATGGGTATGACTGGCAATGCGACCATTGTATGCCACAACGTTGTTCTGATTGCAAGTCGGGCTTGAATAAACCGAAAGACATCGATGCCCTCCACAGTTCATTACGCGGCGGCAAAACACTCTCAACCGCTGAAGGCGGCCGAGTGCTGTTCATAGATCGTGGGAGCGCTCAGCAACGATTCTTCTGTGCGTGGTCTTCGAGAGCAAAGAACTATCTCTATTTGAATGAAGCGAACGTGCGCGCACATGACAGCAGATCAAAGACCCCTTGCATCCAGGGTTGTGTCGTGCAACGCGACAGTGGACTTGCGGCCATTTATGTTGTTGGTAACGTTATGACCTCCAAAGAGGCTAAGCCTGTATTGTGCGCGGTCGATAACTCCGGCAGCCGTAGATGTATGGCGACCGGAGGAAGGTATGAACGCAGTGCATGGTACGATGCTTGGTTTAGCAGTAGCTATGGGAGGTCTGGCGTGCTCTGCGCAGCAGGCTTTGATTCCATTCGCACAGATCGAACGGGATGCGCAACTCTCCGCCAGACTGACGGCGCCGGACAACGAGACCGCTATCAACCTATCCTCAAGCAGCTATTCCTCAAGCAGCCTCTCCCCAGGAATCGTTGCTGGGGCGCCATCCGCCGCGAGCTTTGTGCGCATGCCTCCCGCAAAGGTTCCCCGGACCGTCGATTCAAAGTACTACCTGTTCAATGGATTGCACCTGGGGATGGCGGGTTTAGACGTGGCAATGACCCAGCGATGCATCGGGTCTCACACCTGCCGCGAGGGAAATCCACTGATGCCCTCGTCGCTTGCGGGACAGCTAAGCGTGAATTTAGCGCTCGTCGCCTACAGCTCCTTCATCAGCTACAAGTTGAAGAAGCGCGAATCGCACTTGTGGTGGACTTCGCCGGCGGTCGGTGTGGTCGCTCACGGCGTGGGCTTCGCGACTGGCATCGCGCACCAGTAGAAATCATCGTGCGTTGCCACCTCCAAATCCGGTATGTTGCGCTTCTCCGCGCTCTGACGACGCTGCGGTTAGGCTTGGCAGGCGAAATCAATCTGGACGACGGAGGATGTTGAGGGAGATGTGTCCGAGAAATCGCTTCGAAATGGGGCAAATCATGGCTTTCTGGTTTCGGCAAAGGCGCTGCCGGGCACGCCCTGCCCTTTGGCCTTGGGATGGATGCAAAAAAGATCGCCAGCGGAGGCAACCGGTGGTATATTGGTTCGCAGCCAAAGCCAAAATGGAAATTCCAGTCCAGATGTTTGGATAACCCCAGAAAGGATTTGCACGTGACGAAAAACCTTCTGAAAAACGCCCTTGTTGTGCTGGGGCTTGCGCTATGCACATGCACCGCGGCTCATGCACTCGCCTTCACGCTCGCCCCAGCTCCCGAGGTTGATCCCAGTCTGGCGATCGGCGGCTTCACGCTTCTTGCGGGAACGCTCGCGGTTCTCCGCGTTCGGCGCAAGAAGTAGACTGGGCAGACACTGCATCGAAAAGGTCAACCCGATGGCGGCTTGACAGGGGATAACTGTTCCCTGTCGATGCCGCTTTTTTGTTTGCCCCCTCGCCTTCTTGGACGGCTATTGTTGCTGGGCGCAATGGTGGCGGTTGAATGGGTGGCCTGCTTTCCGCCCGGGAGTTTTCTTTTCGTCCATCTGAGATTTGTCCAGATCGCCATCAGATTTGTCCGGATCGCCATCGTTTCGTATGCGGTGTTCCTGGGTCTCGGCTATCCCAAATTCAAGACTCAACAGGAAAATATCCCCTTCGGCCGCATTTTTTTCTGTGGACACCTGGTCTGCATCGGAGCGGTCTTTCGCTACATTTGGGCCCGGATGCATGGGGACAACCGTCTGTTCTTCAATCCTTTAGCCTACGACAAGAGCGTCTCGGGCTACTCCACCATCGCTGTCTTCCTGTTGGGCACTGTCCTGCTGGCTCTGGCTTGCGTTCCGCTCCGCGTCTGGATCAGAACAATTCGCGCTACCCATCTCTTATGGCTGTATTCTTCACTCGCAGGTGTTGCTGTGTGGGGGTTGGGTGTTCCGCTCAGGTCATTATGGGACAGATCGAGCGCCGTTCAAAGCCAGGTTTTGCAGGTTATCGCCTTTCGTTCGGTGCTGCAGATCATTCGCCCCTTCCTGCCCAATGTCGTTGCCAATCCAGCAGCCCTCACCATTGAAACTCCCCACTTCTCAATCAAGATTGGGGGGAGTTGTTCCGGGATCGAGGGTCTGGGGCTGGTGCTCGTCTTCAGCGTTGTCTGGCTTTGGTATTTCAGGAGGGATATCCGCTTCCCGCGGGCGCTGCTGCTCATCCCCTGCGCGCTGGGATGTATCTGGCTGCTCAACATCATCCGGCTCACCGCTCTGATCCTCATCGGCGAAGAGATCAGTCCCGAAGTCGCCATCATCGGCTTTCACTCCCAGGTCGGCTGGATTGCATTCATCGTTGTCGCGCTGGCTTTTTCCATGGCCACTCAGAAACTTCCCTGGGTACGAAAGCTCCCGTCCTCCGTTTCCCGCGCGGCTGGTGATCCGCTGAGGAACGAAGCGGAAACCGTAGTGGGCGCATCGGAGCAACTGGGCGAACTCAATGGAGAATCCCCGGCAATTCGCGCGTATTTGGTCCCGTTTCTTGCCATTCTTGCCGCATCGTTTGTCTCCAAAGCCGCTTCTGGATACTTCGAATGGCTGTATCCATTGCGTTTTTTTGCCGCGGCCATCGCCCTTTGTTATTTCTGGCCGGAGTTGAAGAAACTCAACTGGCGCTTCGGCTGGTTTGGGCCGGTCGCCGGCGTGGTTGTCTTTCTGGCGTGGATCGCGCCCTCCTGGTGGGCACATCAATATGCGGCCAGTCCGCTGGGCCCGGCGCTGGCGGCGCTTTCGCCTACGGCCCGCTGGACCTGGATTGCCTTTCGCGTTGCCGCTGCCTGCCTTACCGTGCCCATCGCCGAGGAGCTGGCCTTTCGCGGCTATCTGGCTCGCCGGTTAATCAGCCGGGAGTTTGACCAGGTCTCCTTTACCGGCCTGACCGCGCTCTCCGTGGGCCTCTCCTCATCGGCCTTTGGCCTGCTCCATATGCAGGGCCTGATGGATTGGCAACACTTGATGGTCGGCACTCTGGCCGGCCTGGCGTTTGCCGCCGCGCTCCGCTGGCGGGGACGCATGGGCGATGCTGTCGTTGCGCACGCCGTCAGCAATCTCTTGCTGGCCGCGTGGGTTCTGGGACTCGGCGACTGGGCGCAATGGTAAATCCGGCTAGATAGGAATTCAGGTTGAAACGAGGTGTTCCATCTTCGAGCAGTAATTGAACGAATAGTCGCCGCTGAGAGATAGCAGGGCGTGACCAGTTGGCAAGCCCGGGGACGTTCAGTGAGGGAATAGACGATCCCAAAAGCTTCCAGCGCCGGTCTCGGGAGTGTCTTCGCCCGTCTTGGCGGGGCCGGTCTTCCCGGACGCACGTTCAGGGCCGTCAGCGTACTTCTTCGCATTAAATTTCAGCGGCACATGTTTCCACAAGCCCACAGGATCGGGCTGTAGCGGCCAGCTGGATCCCTCAAGAGCGGCCCGCGGATTGATGAGACACAGCCGCCGCGCCGTCTCCTCGCCCGCCCGCTGAGCCACATACTCAAAGCCTTTTTTCAGATGCGGGGGGCGCCACACGGGGTGGTGCGCGTCGGTGGCAAGAAAATGTATCCAATTGCGCTCCAGCAGTTCATTTGCAAATGCTTCCGCCATCTTGCCGAAGCGCCCATATAAGGAGCTGGAGGTTACCTGGACCAGACACCCCTTTCGCATGAACTCAGCAAGCAACTCAGGTTGGCGATGCAATACCGGATTCCGCTCCGGATGGGTGACGATCAAGGTATAGCCTGCCGTCTGCAACCTGAACATGGCGTCGGCCAACTGGGGAGGAATGGCCACGTTGGGAAACTCGATCAGCAGGTACCCTTTACCGTTGATCGAGTAGCGCAAAGGGTTGGCCACCGCTTCGAAAATGTTCTCCGCGTTCAGGTGAAAATCGCATCCCAAACTCAAGCCGACGACGTCTTTCAGCAATTCGCGTAACTCGGCCAAGCGCTCTTCGATGACCTGAACCTGGTAAGGATACATGTCGCTCGCGTGAGGGGTGCAAACGATGTGCGTCACGCCCTCGTTCGCAGCCTCACGCGCCATGGCCAGAGATGTTTCAAGGTCCGGCGACCCGTCATCCACTCCGTAGATAAGGTGCTGATGAATGTCAATCATAGCGTCCGTTTTTCCAGTTCCGGCTACGAGAACTGAATGAACCGCGGAGCCTCAATCATGAAGGCAAAGAGACTCCAGCCATGCCTCCGATCCTAGCAGCCCCTGGCGCAATGGGCCGGGTTTCCGCATGGACGTGGACGTAGTTTGATAGGGCGGCCGGCGCTGGTATTCGCCTGGATGCCAGGTGTGGCGGAGGGGAGATCGGATGCTGGAGTGCGCGAGAAATCGCGCAGGACATCGCCGGCGATGCCCCAGATAAAGAAGACGATTCTGTTGTGCGATCCTGGTCCACGATCGTCCAGTTCTGGCCGTTCGGGATCATGCCAGGCTGTGCCCGAAACGCCCATAAACCTGCCTGCGGAATACAATTAACGGTGTACGACACAATGCTATACCGTCCGAGGGCGTTGAGATCACTCCCGGCGTGAAGGGGGAGGCATGGCCCGGCATTACTCCACCAGAGATTTCTTTCGGCAGATGCCCAATGCCCTTCTTGCGCGCTACTTCCAAGGGCGGGGGGTGCTGGGCGATCTGGATTTTGTAACGATGATGAACACTCAACGAGAAGGTGGTGTGTCAACCGAAGAAAGAGAGCGCTGGAAGCTTCCTGTTGACCTGACGAAGCCAATTAGAGTGTCGGCATGAAAATTGATGATGACTTTCGCCGTCTTCTGCACACGATGAGCGTGGAGATAATGCTGAGTCTGCGGGATGAGGAAGTTCAATACAAAGACCAGGCTGTTTTCGATGCGCGGAAAACAGGCAATCCCGCCGCTGTAGCTTTGGCGTACAGCGAAGCAATACTGCGCATTTTCGAGAATCGAGCTCGTCTAACGATCGAACGATATATGAGCGCGTTGGAGAATTGTGGCATCGATATCGATGACGAAGTCGAAAAGGAGATGCTCCGCGAGATCTCTCGCGTTGTAAGCATTTCTCCCAATCTGAAGTTTCCGCCCACTATCCGGAGAGAGCAAGCCGCTGCCATTCAAAGTGCGCACGATAATGCAATGGGACGATTGAGCCATCAGTTGTACAAGGAGGCAGCCAACCGGCTTTGGGAAGAAAAGATCAAAGCGCGCGCACGAGCCGAGGAAGAATCCCGTTTGTTGCGTGTCCTAACGGAGATTAAGGCGCCCGAACGTACAATCACGCCAGCCGCAGTTCCACCCGAATCGGCCGTGGAACATAATAGAATCCACCTCGAACGAGTAAGTGCGCGGCGGGAAGCAAGAAAGAAGAAGACGCGAGCCATGTACAAAAGCTGGCAGAAAGAATACCGGTCTCTTAAAACGAGCCGCCCGAACAGGTCCGACGTTTGGTACGCACAGCACATTGCGAAAGACCAGATTGCCCAGGGCCGCAGCGCTGAAACAATCCGAAAACACATGGAGCGATAAAAAGTTGGGCGAAGCTTTTTCGCCCAGATCGCCCAACTTAGATGTCATTGATTCTGAATTAACTAACCCGATTCGCATCCTTACTACTCCTCGCTGTGCAAATCATAGCGCACAGGGGAAGTCTTTTGTTTTCAAATACTTTATGAGTATTCGATTCACCAAATCCCCTATTTCATCGCCCAAATCGCACAGCTACGGTTTGTCTTGAGCGGTCCTGAATCGCTCAGAGAGGTTTGAAGATGACCCATAGCATACTGCGACTTCCCGACGTAAAAGCAAGCACTGGTCTGTCCCGCAGCACGGTCTACCTGCGAATAACCCAAGGGGTATTCACTCATCCGGTGAGCCTGGGTGGCCGCGCCGTGGGCTGGCCCGCGCACGAGGTGGCGGCATTGAACGCTGCCCGGATTGCAGGAAAGTCCAATGACGAAGTTCGCGATCTGGTGGCCAAGCTGCAAGCGGCCCGCAACGCTGTGGCCTGATCGGCGCGGGAGAGCCATGAAGGCAAAGCGAGGCCCTAATCACCGCCTGGTCAAAAACCACCGCAGCTACACGGTGGAGGAGATCGCCTGCCTGTTCGGTATTCACAAAAATACCGTGCGCGCATGGGTTAAGGGCGGACTGCCGACCAGCGACAGAAGGCGCCCGATGCTCATTATGGGAGTTGACCTTGCCGCCTTCCTCCAGGCTCGCCGGGCAAAGCACAAGCAACCGTGCAAGCCGGGTGAAATCTACTGCGTCCGCTGCCGGGCGCCGAAGGTGCCCGCTGGCGGGATGGTGGACTGTCAGCCCGTGAGCGAGGTGGTTGGCCATCTTCAGGCGATTTGTCCGGACTGCTATCGCATCATGAATCGATGGATCAGCATGGCCAAGTTGGCGCACTTTCGTGAACAAGTGGAGGTCGCGTTTAGGGAGGCACAGGAGCAACTAAGCAATACCATTCAATCCACCGTAAACAGTGACTTCAAACAGGGGGTCTCAGACCATGCGAAAACACAGCCCGGAAAATGAACGAATCAAACGCCAGTATTTCGCTTTTTTGAAGGAAGCCAAGCAGCGCAGTGAGCCAACCGTGGATGCCGCTGCGAAGGCTCTGCATCGGTTTGAGGAGTACACCGGGTACCGGGACTTCAAGGCCTTCCACTTTGAACAGGCGGTTGCATTCAAGAGGCATCTTGCCGGCCAGAAAGGGGAGCGGTCCGGGGAGACGCTGAGCAAGGCGACCCTGTATGCGACGCTGACACAACTCAAACGGTTCTTTCAATGGCTGGCCTGGCAACCTGGGTTCAAGTCGCGCTTTCAGTACTCTGATGCCGAGTATTTCAATCTGTCGGAGAAAGACACGCGGGTTGCCACCGCTCAGCGGGAACAGCGGGCGCCAACTCTAGAGCAGTTCCAACACGTCATCCAAACAATGCCGAGCAATACCGAGATCGAACGCCGCAACCGCGCACTGATCGCATTCACGCTGCTGACAGGGGCAAGGGACAGTGCCATTGCCTCAATGAAGTTGAAGCATGTGGACCTGATTGCGCGGTGTGTCCACCAAGATGCGCGAGAGGTGAAGACAAAGTTCAGCAAGACCTTCGACTCGTTCTTCTTCCCCGTAGGCGATGAAGCGCTCAGGATTGTGGCGGCGTGGGTGGGCTACCTCAGAGAAGAGAAACTCTGGGGCAATGATGACCCGCTGTTCCCGGCTACACGCATTGCACCGGGGACTGATTACCAGTTCGCGGTATGCGGGCTGGATCGAGAGCACTGGAGCAGTGCCTCGCCCATTCGGAGCATATTCAAGGAAGCCTTTCGCCAAGCCGGTTTGCCATACTTTAATCCACACAGCTTCAGAAACACACTCGTCCGGCTTGGCCAGGAACTGTGCAAATCGCCGGAGGAATTCAAGGCATGGAGCCAGAACCTGGGACACGAAAAGGTCCTGACGACGCTCCTCAACTATGGCTCTGTGACATGTGATCGCCAGGGCGAGATCCTGCGAAGTCTGACAACACCGCAACAGGCCGCGAAGCCGGGTGCTGATGAAATTGCGGAGGCAGTGTTTGCAAGACTTCGAAACGCCGGGGTGCAGATGCAGGCACAATGAACCCGACGGGCTAAGCAATGGCTCCTAAGTTGCCCTCGATCACTTTGGATTCATTCGCGATGCCATCCACGCAATCGCCCCCCCACTGGAGCATTTTAACCACTAATGCCGCGTTGATGTAAAACGGATTTGCTCCCCCCGCGCAGGACAAACGCGCCTCGCTGCCCGAACTGTTGCGTTGGGTGCGTTGCAGCTAAGCACGGCGACATGAACAATTACACAAATTGAGAAGTAGTTCTGGACGAGTTGAAGGACGAAGTCGGCTCGCAAAGCTGCAAGCAGCCGTCGAGGGGGCTTCCGGTGTGCCGGCAAGCCTCCGGGCGAATTGACGGAGCGTTTGCCGAACGCAGTGAGCCTGGCGCACATGCCGCCTGAGTGTGGCGCTGGAGCAGACCACGGCTGCTTCAAGCTTTCGGGCCACACTCCGAATTGCCGAGCGCCGCCTTCGGGAATGTTTGGGCGCGTGAATGGACGATTCCGATGAAACCGCCGACGCAACCCGATGTGCAGCAGCTTCGGGCTGTCCGTCTTGGGCACGGCGACCGAGCGGGTCAGGAACAAGATCCGATTGGTGACGTTGGCCGAAAGAGACCGCCGTTGCCGACGCCCATGATTCACGGTTCACTTGATCTTCTACTGGATGGCAGCGGATTAACTTTGTGCTCGAAACACGACGGCAAATTCACATAACGCTTTCTGTGCAATGCGGTGCATTTCTGTGCGTCAAGAAACGGAGTCAACTTTGGAGCGAATTCTTGAGGCGAGATTTGTTGTACTATTGTGCCTCCGTGTAGGTGTAGTCGGTAAACTGCCATACCCCGTTGATGTACGAATAGAGCCGGGCGTAGACCGTCTGACCATAGGTCGGCAGCCCCGTCACGCTGGCGGAAAGTGCCATCGTGTCGCCCGAGTAATAGATGTTGCGCGACCCCACTCCGGTGGTGCCCACAAAGAGTGCGTACTCA
>JBEKZR010000125.1:0-9035 GCA_049509715.1 Occallatibacter sp.
AGGCGGCGTTGGCGGAGGCGTGGGCTTGGCGTTTTTGCGGTTTGCCGTTCGCTTACGCGCGGGCGTGGCCGGGGCCGGGGGCGGATTCAGGCCCAAAGCGTCGCGGGCAATATCCTCCAGGGCCGACTTCATCCTGGCCTCATCGTCCGGGTTGGACCACGCGTAGTTCCACAGATGCTCAGGGTGGTTCTTCGCGTCGGAGACGGCCACGGCCTGCTGCATGTCGGGCGGCAGGCCCATCAGGGTCGGAATCACTTCCGGGCCGTTGCCGCTGGATTTGCCGCGCTTGAGCCGTGGCCGGTCAGGATCGGTGACATCGGGCAGCGAGTCCACGTGGCCGATCTCCTCCGGCTGCTTCTTGCTGCTCTTCTTCAGCACCGGCCGGTCGGAATCGTCTACTGGGGCGGCGCTCGTTCCTGATCCGCTCCCGGCGCTGTCGCTGGAATCTCGCTTGTGGAGCGTGGGCCGGTCAGCGTCGGCACTCGCATCCGAGGACTGGCCGGAGCTTGTACTGGCCGGGCTTGCACTGGAGTTCGCCGTATCCGTGCTGGAGCTGGCATCGCTCGTGCTGTCGCTTCTCTTGTGCAGCGTGGGCCGGTCTGGGTCGGGAGCCTGCGCCTGCCCGCCCGAGCCTGCGCCTGCTCCGGTTCCAGAGCCGCCGCCGGAACCACTGCCGTTGCCTGTTCCTCCAGCGGGCGCATCGTCGGCGTGATGCTTGCGGTGCAGAACCGGCAGATCGCTCTGCACATCGTCGTCGATGCGGATATGCGCCAAGTCCTGCGCAGACGGCCTGGGACGGAAAGCGGGCAGCGGCTTCCACGACCCATAGCCCACCCACGAACCCTGTTCCTGCCCGGCGTTCTTGATATCGAACAGGCCCACCGGCTTGCCGTTCTGCTGAAGTTCGTACTCCACCTGGCTGGCCAGCGCCAGCGGTTGGGGACGGGCCAGGTAGATGCCGCCATCCTGCAGTTGGCCGCCGTCCAGCACGGCCACGGGAACCATGCGGGAGGTCTTGGGCTTGCCCGCCTCTCCGGTCCACTCGAGGACCGCGATGGCCCGCAACTCGGGGCTGTCCTTGCTGCTTTTCGTCACCTGCCCTGGGTATTGCGCGCACCCCGGCAGAGCGGCCAGCAGTCCGATGACAGCCAGGACCGTTCGTCTCATCGATAATCCACCCGCCCTGCGCGATGACATGTGCCGCCCACCTCGGAAATAATCGAACCTGACGGGCTCTATTGGCCCTCTACTTAGCATACGAGGAATTTCCCCATGGAACTTAACCGGAAAGTCGCCGACTTTACTCTGCAAACCGACGAGGACAGGACCACCAGCTTGTCCGCATACGCCGGAAAGCCTGTCGTACTCTTCTTTTACCCCAGAGCGGATACTCCTGGCTGCACGATCGAGGCCTGCGGCTTCCGCGATGCCTTTAAAAAGCTCCAGGCGGCCGGCGCGGTGGTGCTTGGCATCTCCCGCGATACACCCAGGGACCAAGCCAAGTTCCGCGCCAAATACGGCCTGCCCTACACGCTCCTTGCTGATGTAGACGAGAAAGTGTGCAATCAGTTTGGCGTTATGAAGGAAAAGAACATGTACGGAAAGAAAGTGTGGGGCATCGAGCGGACCACATTCGTGATCGGCCCGGACCAAACCCTGCTGCACATCTTTCCCAAGGTTAAACCGGAAGGCCACGCCGAGGAAGTGCTGGCGCTGATCGCGGAATGGCAAAAAGCGCACAAATAGCGGACACTCCCCTCCCACCCTTCGAGCATAAAGCGCTGGAAGGATGGGGAACGGCGCTTTCTGAGGGTCTGGGCGTTCTGCTGCCGCGCGCCTTCTTTGAGGCGTCGCCGGAGCAGGTGGCTCCGCGCCTGCTGGGCAAGGTGCTGGCGCACTTTTCGCCCTTTGGACTTTTGGCTGGGAGGATCGTCGAGGCAGAGGCCTACCTGGGCCCCCACAACGACCCACCCGATCCGGCTGCCCACGCCCATCGCGGCCCCACTCCGCGGAACTCCGTTCTTTTTGGCCCCGCCGGCCACGCTTATGTCTACAGGATTTACGGCCGCTATTTCTGCATGAATATATCCTGCGAGAGCGAGGGCCGGGCCGGCTGCGTGCTGCTGCGCGCGCTGGAGCCGGTGATGGGAGCGGACCGGATGGCCATGAACCGGGGCCTGGCGCCCGGCGCGCCGGCCAGGCAGCTTGCCTCCGGTCCCAGCCGGCTCTGCCAGGCGCTGGGGCTGACTCGCCAGAGCCACAATGGCCTCGATTTGCTCGATTCAGCCTCCCCGCTGCAAGTGCTCGACGACGGCTACCCGGTCACTGAAGTGCTGGCGACGGCACGCATCGGCGTCCACGAGGCCGTGGACTGGCCCCTGCGCTTCGTCCTGCCAGGACACAATTGCGTCTCCGGGCCGAAGCGTTCCGCCAGCAACCGCATCGTTCTTCGGTAAAATTCCATCTAGTGCGTTAAGCCATCACCGCTCTCCAGGAGATTTCCTGTTTGAAGCTATCCTCACTCGCCTTGACTACAGCCGCCCTTGCCCTGCTCACAACGGCGGTCTTTGCAGCCGCCACAGCCGACCAAGCCCCACAAACCGCCGCAGGCAGTTCACAAGCGGAGGATGATCATAACTATCCCGCGCCCACCAACCTGAAGGTTCTGCCCAAGGATCTGACCGGGCAGCAGGTTCACGAGATTATGAGGCAATGGGAGGGCTCGCTGGGCGCGCATTGCAGCACATGCCACACAGCAGACCCCAACAACATCGGCCCCAACGGCCGCCCGCGGCTTAACTTTGCCGACGACTCCAGGCCCGAGAAGGCCACCGCGCGGTTGATGTACACCATGACCGAGGACATCAACAGGAATTACGTTTCCAAAGTCCCAAGCTCCGAGGTGCCCGTGACCTGCGGCACTTGCCACCGCGGCCACCTGGGCCCCGAGCCGTTCGTCATCCCACCGGATGACGATGACGGTCCGCGTCCGCCTCAAAGCCCGTCTCAGACCCCGCCGCGCGCAGGCACAATGCCGTCACCACCGAAATAATGACAGATGCCGCTTACGGCTTCCAGACAAACGTGGCCACTGCTCCCGCAGGCAGAGTGGTGGCTACAGTCTTTCCGTGGAAGCTGATGCGCAACTCCTGGCTCGCGGTCCCATTGTTCACCGTGTACAGTACGACCGTGCCGTCGGGGTTGCGGAAGGCAACATCCTTCAATTGCGTTCCGGCGGGTTCATCCGATGCGATGCGGACCGCGCCCGGCAAAACGAACCTGGAGGCCTGTCCGATGACGTAATAGTCCACTTCGCGCTTAACCGCGGGTTTTTCCGGATCGGTCAGGTCGACGGTCACCAGCCCCCGGCAAATGTCACAACCGCCCACGTGTGGCCCGTTCTTTTGGTCGGTGGCCAGCGCCCAGAGCACATAGCTCCTGGCCCAGTTGCGGATCACATCGATCAGTTCAGTCGCCTCCTGCGCCAGGATATTGCCTTTCTGGTTGGTTTCGCCGCTGGCTTCCGTCACCCACTGGCCTTTCTGCGGAAACTCCTCGTGATTCTTCGTCATTACGGAGGGTTCGCCGCCGTAGTGATGCCAGGCTGTTCCCGCGGCCAGGGCGTAAGCTTTGGGATCCTTCAGCACCGTCTCGGGATAGTCCCATTTGTCCCAGTTGTGGTCGTAAACCATCACCCTTGGGGTGAGATGCGCGGCGGCTAGCGCCGGCCCCAGGTTATTCGCAAGGAAGGAGGCCTGTTCAGTGGCCAGCATCTGCATGCCGCTGTAGGTGGGCGGGGTGTAGAGCGGTTCGTTCTGCACGGTTAGCCCAAAGATGGGCACGCCGGACGCCTGATAGCCCTGAATCGTCTTGACCAGGTAGTTGGCAAGGGCATCGTAGGCCTCGGGGCGCAGGCTGGAATGGATCTTTTCGTCGGGGCTCGATCCGATCATGGTGCCAGTGGTCTTCATCCAGCCCGGCGGACTCCAGGGCGTCACGATCACTTTGAGATCGGGGTTGAGAGCCAGCGCCTTCCTGAGTTGCGGCAGGATGTATTCCTGGTCGTGCTGGAGCGAGTAGTGCTCGAGGTTGTAGTCGTTCACTCCGGCCGGGGTGGTGCAGGCCGTCGTTGTCTGCACGCACAGATCGTCATAGGAGTAGAACGTCGCCGCCAGGTCGGAGGAGCCGATCGGCTGGCGTAGAAAACTCACCGCGATGCCGTCCTTGCGGCTGAACAGCGTCTTGAAGGCCGCATCGGTCTGCGCCGGAGCGAGCTTTTTGGCAAAGAGCCAGGCTGCCGCGTCGGTGAGCGAGGCGCCAAAACCATCGATCTCCTGAAATCGCCGGGCGTCGTCCACGGTGATCAGCGGCGCGGTTTCGGGCGGTGCGGCTTTTGCGGAAAAGTGCAGCGTCTCGCGCTGCGAAAGAGCTTCAAGCAAGTCCGGGGTGGTCCGGTAGACCGAGACGGACTGGGCGCGGGCCCCGGCTGTGGCAAGGACGGCCAAGGCAAGACAGGCGGCAAACTTCGTAGTGCGTGGCATAAAGCCTCCTTCAAGCGAAAAGAGAATCGTAGAACATTTGCGGGGGTTGCGTAAGTCCGTTGACGCGGATCATGCGCGATCGCAGGC
Organism: Occallatibacter sp.; assembly: GCA_049509715.1. Classification (GTDB taxonomy): domain Bacteria; phylum Acidobacteriota; class Terriglobia; order Terriglobales; family Acidobacteriaceae; genus Telmatobacter. Next base: position 4,629 of record JBEKZR010000125.1, read on the forward strand.
TCTCAGAAAAGCAGAATGCGGACGATTGCGCCAGTCTTCAGGCCATGGTCATCTTCGGGTACCACCAGGAAGCAGTTGGAGCGGGCCAGGGCGGCCAAATCGCCCGAACCTTGCGTTGGGACAAGCGCGACCTCAGGGAGCCTGCCGGCCGCAGTGCTGAAGGTGCAAGACGCAGTGAGAAAGCGCGTGAGGCCTTTTTTCCCGTGCTTGCCGGCCGTTGAGGCCAGCCGCGCCAGGGCAAAGCGCGGGCTGGGCTCAAGACTGCCTGCCAGCGCAGCCAGCACCGGCGCCGCGAAGAGCAGAAACGTGACTGCCGAAGAAACCGGATTGCCGGGAAGTCCGAAGAAGCACTTCGTGCTGTTTTCTTTTTGGACGGCATGCGCGTTCCTGACAGGAAGCTCCCCAAAGACCAGCGGCTTGCCGGGCTGAATGCGCACGCCGGTGAAGTGAAAGCGAGCGCCTGCGCGGGCTAGTGCCGGCTCGACAAGATCGAATTTGCCCGCCGAGACGCCGCCGGAGATGAGCAGCAGGTCAGCCTCCACGGCCTGGGCAAGCGCGCCGTCAAGGGATCGGGCATTGTCCGCGGCGGCGGGCAGAACCCAGGGCTCGCCGCCCGCCGCGGCAACCATCGCGGCCAGCATGGGGGCGTTCGAGTTGCGGATCTTACCGGGAGCGGGCGAGGAGTCCACAGGCACGAGTTCATCGCCTGTAGTGAGAATCGCCACACGGGGCCGGACAAAAACGTCAACTGCAGCGTAGCCGCAGGCAGCGGCCAGGGCAATCTGCGGGAACCGGATCGCGGTCCCGGCAGCAAGCAGTTCGTCTCCCCGGCGAGCCTGTGCACCCTGGGCCACGATATTCTCGCCTGGCGACACTTTGCGGGGTGGGCGCCGCCGGAGCTGTTTCCCGGCCACTTCGACGTGCTCGCTCATGACCACAGCGTCGGCGCCTGCTGGAACCGGGGCGCCGGTCATGATCTCCCACGCCGCGCCTGGCGGCAACGGCCCGGCAGGAGCTTCTCCGGCGCGGGAGGCGCCAACGAGGTCAAGAAAACCATGGGTAGAGGCCTCCAAAGCCCGGCAGGCAAAGCCGTCCTGGGTGGAACGTGTGAATGGAGGCTGGTCGCGGTCGGCGCAGAGGGGCCGAGCGAGCACCCGGCCTGCCGCCAGGCCAAGGTCTACGCGCGCCGCCGGGGGCCGCAACCGGGTCAGTTTGGCCGCGTAATCGGCCACCAGCGCCGCGGCTTGCTCGTAACTCGGCAGAGCGGAACTCATGCAATGGATTGTAGAGGGTTTCGCCAGACTGGTTTGCCGAAAGGACCGGGATACGCGAAGGGCGCTCCCGCTCGAGCGGGAACGCCCTCCATGGAACGAGCCGGAAGCCGGTTTACTTCTTCTTCTTGGTGGGAGTCTCCGTCCCGTAGGTGGAGTTGTGGGTCTGCGAAGCCTCTGCCAGGATGGCCTTCACCTCAGCGGCATAGGGGCCGTTGGGGGCCAGTTGGAGGTACATCTGATAAGCTTCCGCGCATCCCGGAGGCAGAACGATCTTCCCCGTCTTGGGGTCGATGGTGGCCTTCTGGATGAGACCCTGGCCTTTGAGGTAGTAAGGCAGCGGCTCGGTCGGATCGGCCTTGATGGCTTCGTCCGCGGCAGCCACCTGGGCATCGCCGTTGCTCGTCTGAAAGAAGATCACCGCTTCGTTCTTCAGGTAGAAGGCCGCCTGCATCGGATCGACTTTGGCGGCAGCGTCATAGGCCGCATTCGCCTCGGGAACCTTGCCGGCGCGCGCATATATCTCGCCCAGGCCGGCGTTGGCTGCGCCCTGAGCTTGAGGATTCGGCTTCTTGGACGCGGTCTCCAGCTCAAGCACCTTTTTGTAGGCCGTTTCCGCATTGTCATACTTCTTCAGGCCGATCTGCGCCTGCCCCAACTGCGCCCACAGAACGGAAGCATCCGGCTTGGCCGCGGTGTCCTTCAGCATGAGGGCTTCGATCTCGGTATACTTTGCGGTCCTGATCTCCGCTTCTTTCGCATCGACATCCGATTTGGCCGCGCCAGCCCCAAGGGCCTGGACCGCCGCCGCATGCGCGTTGTCGGCGTCCTTGAAGTCCTGGAGAGAGATCTTGATATCGGCGTTGAGGTTCTTGATAACCTCGTTGGCCTTCATGGCTTCGGAATTGTGCTTTCTCAGCTCCTCCAACTGCCTTTTCTGATCCGCGGGCATAGCGTCGATGTACTCTTTGCGGGACATGTCGACGTCCTGGTGCGTGTCCTGGCCAGCCAACACTTTCACATCATCGACGTGGTCCGCTTCTTTACCGGGCGGCATTCCCGGCGACCGGTAGACAAGCTTGTACACGCCGGGGGCGGCCTGGCCTGTATAATCGCCGTTCGCGTCGACCGGGAAGGTAGCTTTTTCGGATGTCGTCGCGGACATTCCGGGGCCAGAGGCGACTCGATCAATCCCCACAAGAATCACCGAGCCGCCGGCCTGTGGCGCCCCGGTCGGATTGGTAACGTGGCCGTGAATCGTGCCCGTGTGCCCGGACGTTTGCGCCAGCGCGGGCATGAGGACGAATGCCAGCAGGCTTGCCGCGGCGGGCAGGCCCAGCCAAAGTGAAATCGTGCGTTTCATCTTCTTCTCCTTGGGAGCGGCGGGAGCGAAATTGCCCGCGGGCTCAAAAAAGTCGTAATTTGCCGGCCCACACGCTGGTCGACGCCAACGGCGTTTTCCCAGCGAACGTGCTCTTGCAGCCGAATACCATCGATCGTACAAAAACAGTGAAAAACCTGTGGCCCCGGCGGCCTTCTGCATCTGTGACCGGGCAGCCGCATCGCGCAACCCGGCTCACGGATTGTTCTGTTTGCAGAACCCAAGTTAAATCCAATCGAGGTCTCAACACAAGTGTGCGTGGCAGGATGCGCAATGCTTGCCGCTTCCAGAACTGTGTTTACGTCGAATCGAATGGACCCTTGCGTCCCGCCGCGGGCTGCAATGCCCCGCCGTCAGGCGATCCCACGCTGGATCGCGCCACCGTGTTCACCTTCCCATGGTAGTGTACCGGAGGAGCGCCGTGTGTGGCCTCTATCACACCCTAAAATGAATGTATGGCAACCACGATCCGCATCGCGACCCCGGCCGATATCCCGCAGATTCTCTCCTTCATCCGCGCCCTGGCTGCCTACGAACGCGCGCCCGGCGCCGTGACGGCAACCGAAGCGGACCTGATGCGGGACGGCTTTGGTCCCAACCCCTTCTATTCCTGCCTGATGGCCGAGCACGACGGTCAGCCGGCCGGTTTTGCCCTCTACTTTTTCAACTACTCCACCTGGATGGGGCGGCCGGGGCTCTATCTGGAGGACATCTACGTTCAGCCGGAGTTTCGCGGCCTGGGAATCGGAAAAACGCTTCTGCAACGCGTTGCGGCCATCGCCGTAGAGAAAAACTGCCTCCGCCTGCAGTGGGAAGTGCTGGACTGGAACACACCGGCCATCGAGTTTTATCGCACCATGGGCGCCGAGTTTATGGATGAGTGGCGCAATGTGCGCGTGAGCGGCGAGGCGCTGAAGCGGCTGGCCACCTGCGGTGAGGCAGACGGCGCTTGCGCGCCATGAGGTTCGTGGAAACCGAAAATCTCAATCGTCGTTCACTCGTCAGGAGGCCGTCCAATGAAAATTAGAGTCATCGGCGGCGGACTCGCCGGCCCGGAGGCCGCGCTGACCGCGGCGCGGCTGGGCTGCCGGGTGGACCTCTACGAAATGCGGACCATGGTGGACGGCAAGCCACGCCTGACCCCGGCCCACCAGACGACCGATTTCGGCGAACTGGTCTGCTCCAACTCGCTCAAGAGCGAGTCGCCCAATACGGCCCCCTGGCTCCTCAAGCAGGAGATGCGGCGGGGAGCTTCCGCTCTGTTGCGCCTGGCGGATGAATCGGCTGTGCCGGCTGGCCACGCGCTGGCCGTGGATCGCATCGAGTTTTCGCGGCGCATCGGCGAGGCAATTGCCGCCCAGCCGGCGATTCGCGTCCACCGCGAAGAAGTCACAACTTTGGACTTGGACGCGGACGGTGCGAAGTGCATCATTCTGGCCACCGGCCCGCTTACCTCCGACGCGCTGAGCGCCGAGATCGAGCGCATCACCGGCTCCGGCCATCTGGCCTTTTACGACTCCATCTCGCCCATCGTCGATGCCGAGTCCATTTGCATGGAGCGGGTCTATTTTGCCGCGCGCTGGGACAAGGGCACAGCCGACTACATCAACTGCCCCATGGACCGCGCCGAGTACGACCGCTTTCTTGATGCGCTGCTGGCCGCTGAGCCCGCGGAATCCAAAGAATGGGAGAAGCTCGAATATTTCGAGGGCTGCCTGCCCATCGAGGTGCTGGCCCGGCGAGGCCGCGACACGC
>JBEKZR010000126.1:0-9001 GCA_049509715.1 Occallatibacter sp.
CGAGCGAGACCACCGTGGCGACGATCAACAACGCGGGGAACGCGCAGTTCAACGGAACGCTGCAAGTGGGCGGAGTTTCAACCTTAATCGGCACGCCGACGGTGAGGAACCAGGCGGATGCGGAGATCGACGCAATCCTGTGGGCGGGTTTGACAACCGGCCAGAGGGAGTCCCTGATCTACAAGGACTGGAACGGCAACAGCCAGTGGTATGCGGAGAAGGACTCCAGCAACAACTGGGAGCTGAACTCGGCCACCGGGGGACTGGACAGCTTCAAGGCTTACCAGAGCACCAACAGCGGCGACACGTATATCAACGCCTCGAATTCATCGGGGGTGGTGCGGGTCAACTATGAAACCGGAGCGGGAACAGGATTCAAGGTCTATGGCGGCAGCAGCAGCACTCTGTATGCAAGCCTCACGGGGACGACTTCGATCATGTTTCCCGGGCTGGCGGCGAGCAGCGGCCATAACTGCCTGCAGGTCGATAGCTCGGGATATCTTACCAATACCGGTTCAGCCTGCGGCACGGGCTCCGGCGGGAGCGGGACGGTAAACTCGGGAACCGCGGGGCAGATTGGATACTACTCTGCCGCCGGTACAACGGTTAGCGGGATGAGCACGGTTCCCGTCACGGCGGGTGGAACAGGGGCTGCTACGGCAGCCGGAGCGGTGTCGAGTCTCTTGCCGGGCGTGACTTCGAATGGAACGAACGGCATCGGCGTGGCAGGCAGCGTCGCGGCGGCCACTACGATTTCGGATGTGCAGCGCAACGGCGCGAAGTGGTTTGACGTGCGCTCCAAAGGCGCGGTCTGCAACGGGACGGTGGGCGGCAACACCTGGAGTGGAACGGATGATACAGCCGCTTTTGTAGCTGCAATCAACAGTGCGGCCTCCAGTGGAATAGAAATCCCACCTATAGCCACATATTGCTCTATCCTGCCTGGGCAGGTGATTGTCCCGCCTGGAAACCTCAACATCTCTATTCATGGGTGGGGGGCGCCGACCACGTTTATCGACGAGACGAATACCGGCTCCGGGTCTAATGCACCCATGCTCCAGATCGGCACGTCTGGAGGCGGCTTGTCGGCAGACCAGCACATCGGAGGTTTTGTGCTACAGGGAGCCTACGGCGTGAGCTACCCGAACGGCATGATGCTCATGTACCAGAACAACGTCAGTGTCGTTGATGATTTGTACATGCACATTCCGGTTGGGGCGACGAACTCTTATGGGCTGATGAACGCGGGCATCTCCGCCGCGAATATCTGGCAGGAGATGCTTTTCAATCGCATTCATATCTACGGGCCAAATTCAGTGCAGGGCACATCCGGCAATACCGGCGTGTATCTTCAAGCGGCAATGGGCAACACGGATTTCACCAATTCCAATATCGAGAGTGTTGCTACCGGCATGGATTTCAGTGGGGTGGATGGAACGCCTATTTTAAACTGGACCGGCGGCCACATGGAGCGGATTGTAGGCACCGCGTTCCGCATCCGGCAGGCGCAACTGAATTTAAGCGCCGCCGATATTGGAACGGGCATGATCGTTCTCGATTCAAGCAGCGTGGGAAGCGATATTTCCCGGTCAATGTGCTCGCGTGGGTATAACAACGCTTTCATCGACAACGGCGTGGGCAACAAGTATTTTGGCGCGGCAAGTTGCACTTCTTCCTACAACCAGGCGCTCAATCTGGACGGAAGCGAACAGTACAAGACGCCGAATGTTCTGCCGGACCCGGTGTTCCTTGTATCGGGAACGAGCGGCTGGAGCAAGAGTTCCGGCAATATCACACTGACCGCCGTTCCGCTCACTTCGCCGGGAGCAAAAGCAGGACAGGCTCTCCAGATTACCGACTCCGCCAGCGCATCCGACTATGCGTACATCACAACCCCCACCCTTACGGCCAGCGGAGAGTACGAGTTGGTGCTGGTCTTCTATTATAACTATCACTCCGCCACGGCCCCGACGCTGAGCGTGTACGATAATGCGTCGAGCGCAACAATCTACGGGCCGGTCACTGTTACTCCCACAATGGCGGTTCCCACTGGCAATAGCGCGGTGGCTTACAGGGTAATGAGGGTATGGATTCCCGCCAGTTCAACCGTTACAACATGGCAGATCAGGGTTTCGCCCAACAACGCAACCGGCGCTCCGGTGGTGGTAACTTATGATGGCCTCAATCCGTCTAGCACTACAATGGCCTCCGGAGTTCCCGTAAGCAGTGGCGGCGGGACAGCGACCTGCACCGCCGCTACCCCTTACTCAACCTATCTTACTGCGACCTGTGCAATATCTGGATACACAAGCGGATCAACCGCAAACGTGACCTGGACTGTGAGCGCACCCACTTATCCCACGGGCGCATTTCTGAGGTTCAACCTCGCCACGAGCGCGAACGCTGTTGCACCGCAAGTTCTTATCAACAGCATAGCGACTGGATTAAACGTTTCTTTTTCTCCCGGAGCGCACACGGCTGACTACAACATTCCGCTAGGATTCTGGCCCACTACCATTGAATTCAGGGATAACGGCGGTTCGGTCAGCGATCCGAGCGATATGGTGGTTTCGCAGGTCAACGTGGTGCCAATGTATCAGTATGCGACTGCCCCGGTTCCCAACTCTCAGCTGGCGAACTCTTCGACGACAGTCAACGGCCAGACGTGCACGCTGGGATCGAGTTGCTCGATTGCGGCCTCGAACCTGAGCAACGGGGTGAGTGGCAGCGGGGCGGTAGCGCTGGTGAGCGCGCCGACATTCACCGGCAATACGACGACCTTTGCCAATGGCGCGGCCAGCGAAGACGACGTTGCGATCCAGCCGGGATCGGGCGCGGACCAAGTGGGCGCGCTGGAGTTCAACAGCTACGGCGGAACAGACGAGTGGAAGTTGCGCAAGGACGCGAGCAATTATCTGCGGCTGACGGATGTGGTGAACTCGCTGGACCGGGAAGTTTTCTACCAGAACGGAGCGACGATCGTCAACGCGGGAGCGGGAAGCGGCGTTGTGGGCATCAACAATACCTCGGGATCGGGCACGGGGGGCTTGATCGTCTATGGGGGCGGGGCCAATTACTCGACCGCGGAGTTTACAGTGACGGGCAGCGGCAATACGACGGCGAACGGATTTATGGCGGGCAAGTTCATGATCGGGGAAGGAACGATGTCGATGACGGCGGGCGCGGCAGCGGGAACGAGTCCGACGATTGCGTGCGCCAGCAGCCATGTGTGCGACGGAGTGAGCGGGACGGTGGCGCTGACCACGGGCACCGGCACGACGACAGGCACGCTGGCGACGCTGAGCTTTCCGAATACGCACACCAACAATGCCAATTGCGTGGTGATGCCGACGCTGAGCGGTACGGGGTTGGTCACGTCGATTACCTGGAGCGAGAGCACAACAGCATTGACGCTGACGGCAAACACAGCGTTGACGGCAAGCACGGCGTATCAGATCCGGTACTGGTGCGGGGGAAACTAGGGGGATCTGTGGCGGAAACGGGAGGCGGACTCGTGGCCGGGGCGCCGGAGCGGGAGCCGTGCCTGGAGGCACTGGACAGGGAGGAACTGGAGCAGTTCGGGAGGATATTGGATCAACGGCCCGCAAGCCTGCGGGGGCGGACGGTGGGGATGGCGCTGGCCGAACGGCTGCTGGTGGTGAGGACGCGCGAGGGAAGGCCGGCGCCATTGAAGGCGAATGCGGCGCAGCGGGCCTTCGAGCGGCGGCGGAGCGAGCGGAACATCGTGCTGAAGGCGCGGCAGATGGGGCTGACGACCTGGGCGGCGGCGCGGTTCTTTCTGAAGACCATTACCCAGCCCGGGACGCTGACCCTGGAGGTGGCGCACACGCATGAGGCGGCGGAGGAGATCTTCCGCATCGTGCACCGGTTTCTGGATTGGCTGCCAGCGGAATTGCAGGACGGACCTCTGAAGACCTCGCGGGCCAATGTGCGGCAGATAGTGTTTCCGGAGATGGACTCGCAATACCGGGTGGTATCTGCGGGAGACCGGAACGCGGGACGGGGATTGACGGTGCAGAACCTGCACTGCTCCGAGCTGGCTCACTGGCCGGGAGACCCGGCGGAGACCCTGGTGGGACTGCGGGCGTCGCTGGCGCCGGGGGCGGAGCTGATTCTGGAGTCGACGCCGAACGGGGTGGGGGGATGCTTCCACGAGGAGTGGCGGAAGGCCGGCGAGACGGGGATGACGCGGCACTTTTTCCCCTGGTGGATGGAGCGGCGCTACCGGGCCGGGGCGGTGGAGGAGGCCGGTTTGTTGGAAGAGGAACGGGCGCTGATGGCCCGGCACAGGCTGGATTTGGAGCAGATAGGATACCGGAGGCAGATTCGGGCGAACTTTCGCGGACTGGCGCGGCAGGAGTATGCCGAGGACGAGGAGAGCTGCTTTCTGGCCAGCGGGGATTCGGTCTTTGAGCTGGCGGCGATCGAGGAGCGGCTGGTGGAGACGACCGCGCCCGTGGAACAACGGCGGAACGGGGAGCTGGAGGTGTGGCTGCCGCCGCTGAAAGGCAAGGAGTACCTGGTGGCGGTGGACCCGGCCGGGGGCGGAAGCGAGGGAGATTACTCGGCGGCCGAGGTGCTGGAGCTGGAGACGGGGTTGCAGTGCGCGGAGTTTGCCGGGCACGTGGGGGGCTTGGAGCTGGCGCGGCTGGTGACGGCGCTGGCGGTGGAGTACAACCAGGCCTGGCTGGTGGTGGAAAGAAACAACCACGGCAGCGGGGTTCTGGCGCTGATCGAGACGGTGTGCGGTTACCGGCGGATCTACCGCCAGGGGGGACAGCTGGGGTGGTTGACCACGTCCATGAGCCGGCCCGCGATGCTGGGGCGGCTGGGCGCGGGGCTGGTGGAAGAGCCGGGACGGTTCCAGAGCCGGCGGCTGCTGGGCGAGTGCAGGAGTTTTGTGAGGCTGCCGAACGGCGGAACCGGGGCCCAGACGGGGATGCATGACGACCGGGTGATGGCCATGGCGATCGGGCTGGGCGCGCGGGCGGAGTTGCTGGGAAAAACAGCTTTTAGCTGTTAGCTCTTAGCTTGCGAATGCAGAAGACGGAGTGCATTGGGTGCGGCGGACTGTTTTTGTTGCTGACCGTGGCTGCAAAGCACGGGAGCTGGGAGCTAAAAGCTAAGAGCTAACGGCTAAAAGCTAAAAGCTGGAAGCTAGAGGCTGCTTTTGCAGAGAATTCCGGGCAAAGAGCTTAGAATTCGAAAAGAATCGGGAAAAGGCGGGGAACGGGCTTGGCGGTTCTGGCGGTGCAGCAGATCCGGCGGATGCGGGGCGGCGCGCAGGGCCAGTTGATGCTGGGCGCCGACGGCCACGTGTATGTGGTGAAGTTCCAGAACAACCCCCAGCACACCCGGGTGCTGGCCAACGAGTTTCTGGTCTCGCGGCTGGCCCTGGCGGCCGGGCTGACGGCGCCTGAGGTTGAATTGATGGACGTCTCGAGCTGGCTGGTGGAGAACACGCCAGAGCTGGAGATCGACCTGGGCCGGACGCGGGTGCGATGCCAGGCGGGCTTGCAATTCGGGTCGCGGTTTGTGGGCGGCCTGATGCCTGGCCAGGTGGTGGACTACCTGCCCGAGGAGCAACTGGCCGAGGTGAGAAACGTGGGCGAGTTTGCCGGCATCCTGGCGCTGGACAAGTGGACCGGGAACGCCAACGGGCGGCAGGCGGTGTTCACGCGTCGGCAGCGGGAGCGGCGGTACCGGGCGGTGTTCATCGACTATGGGTATTGTTTTCACGCCGGAGAATGGAAGTTTGAGGATGCGCCGCTGCGCGGGGTCTATTATCGCAACGACGTGTACCGGGAGATTGCCGGATGGGAATCCTTCGAGCCCTGGCTGACGCGGCTGGAGACCATGGCCGCGGAGACGGTGTGGGCGGTGGCCAACGAGATACCCCATCAATGGTACGGCGGCGACCAGAGCGAGCTGGAGGCGCTGGTGGAAAAGCTGCTCCAGAGGCGGAGCCGGATCCGGGAGCTGATTGAAGGATTTGGGAAGTCGGACCGGAAGCCGTTTCCGAAATGGGGCGGGACGGGGGAAAGTGGAAAAGAAGGTTGGAAGGATGCGCGGTGGGGGACTAGCATGGCGGGGAGAGTGAATTGAGGAAGAGCTTTCAGCTATTAGCTATCAGTTTTTAGCTTGCTGCTTGCCGCGGCCGGCACTCAGAGCCAGGGTATCGGTTCGGGGCAGCCATGGGCTGGGGATGGCAAATAAGAGCTAACGGCTAAAAGCTACCGGCTGAGAGTTTCGTCAGAAATATGAACAGCGGGAACGAGCGGCGGGCATGCGAGTTTCGACTGCTCCGGTATGTGCCGGATGCGGTGCGGAACGAGTATGTGCATATCGGAGTGATCCTGCGCGAGGAAGGCAGCCGGGATCCGGCCCGGGTACAGTTTACCCGCGACTGGCGGCGGGTGCGCTGCCTCGATCCGGAGGCGGACACGGCCGTGCTGGAGGGGATGGAGAGCGAGCTGCGCAGGCGCTTCCAGGAAGAGCCGAATGGGAATCTGATGCGGCTGCTCACCGAATCGCTCTCGCTGAGCGTGCAGATGACGGAACCCAAAGCTTATCTGGCGGAGAGCCTTCCGGCGGGGATGGAAGAGTTGATGCGGCTGTACGTGGAACCGCCGCCCCGGGAGCGCGTGCCGCGGCTGAGCGGACGGGCCGGCATCCAGGCCAGGATGCGGACGGAGTTCGAACGGGCCGGAGTGTGGGATCTGATGCGGAAAAAGATTGCCGCCTCGGAGTACACGCGGCCGGGTGATCCGCTGCGCATCGACGCGGGGTACCGGCCGAACGGGATGATTCGCATGTTTCATGCGGTGAGCCTGGAGCCGGGCGTGGAGATGGCCAAGGTGCTGGCGTTTTCGGCGGCGGGATTGCGCGCCGGGGTGGAACGGGTGGAGAAGGCCAGCCTGGAGCTGACCGCGGTGATCGAGCCGGCGGCCAGGATGGGAGCGACCGATGCCGAGCCGGAACGGCTGGAGATGTACCGCTTTGGCGTCGAGACGATGGAAGAACACCAGATCCGGGTGCTGACCACCTCAGACCTGGGCCGGGTGGCGGAGACGGCGCGGCGGGAGCTGCGGGTGTGAGAAAGCAGCTTTTAGCTATTAGCTTTTTCGCGAGATTTTTGTCGGAGTTTTGCAGATAGTTTCTGGAGTTTGTTGTAAAGTTGGTTTTGTGAGTTGCAAGCTAATAGCTAATAGCTAAAAGCTAGCAGCTAAATGAAGGCATAGCCCTTTCCAGGGCTGTGCCTTTTTGTTTTTCCCGGCGGCGGGAAAAGGAAGGTGCGCGTGAGGGTAGGCGAACAGTTGCGGGAGATCTGGCGGCAGGCGACCGGGAGCGGGTGGCCGCGGCGAGCAGACTTGGCGGCCGGCGCGGCCGATGCGGAGGCAGAGCGCAGGACGCTGGCGCTACCCGCCATTCTGAGCCCGGTCCAGTTTCCAGGACGGCTGCTGCCCAAGCCGACGCCGGTGAACCTGCGCCGGTTTGCGGAGACGCCGGTGGTGCGCCGGGCGATCAACGTCATCAAGGATCGCATAGCGGCCATGGACTGGCAGGTGAGAGTGCGGCGCGGGGTGCGGGCGGGGGATGTGGCCTTTGCGGAAAGAAAACTGCGGGCGCTGCGCCGGACGCTGGAAGAGCCGAACGCGGTGGACAATTTTCGCACCTTGATCGAACAGGTGATCGAGGACGCGCTGACGGGCGGGTACGGGGCGATCGAGATGGAGCCGACCGGCGACGGCGAGAGGCCGGCGATGCTGTGGGCTGTGGATGGGGCGTCGATCCGGATCAATGCCCGCTGGGACGGGCAGGAGGAAACGCCGCGCTATGCGCAGGCGATGCCGGGGCAGCTGGAGTCGAACGCGATCGAATTGCGCGACGACCAGTTGATGTATGTGCGGATGAATCCGCGCAGCTTTACGCCCTTCGGGTTGGGACCGCTGGAGGTGGCCTTCGAGACGGTGAACCAGTTTCTGAGCGCGCACCGGTTCGCGGGCAAGCTGGCGTCGAACGCGGTGGCGCAGTATGCGCTGTGGCTGAACGAGGCTACGCCGGCGCAGCACGACCGGCTGATCCGCTGGTGGCAGGACGAGATCGAGGGGACGGGTCGGGTGCCGCTGATCTCGACCGAGCAGAAGCCGGAGGTATTGCGCTTTGCCCAGGGGACGGATGCGGACATGCGTCTGGCCTGGCAAGAGTTTCTGATCCGCATGGTGGCTAACGCCTTCGGGCTACCGCCGCTGATGCTGGGGCTGGAGGCGGATGTAAACCAGTCGACGGCCGCGGAGATGACCGACGAGGCCTTCCGCGGGGCCATCTCGCCGTTGGCCATGCTGCTGGCCGGGCACATTACCCGGGACCTGTTCGGCAAGTGTATCGGATGGCGGGAGTTCGAGTTTGTCTTCAACGAACTGAACGCCAGGGACGAGGAGACGGAGCTGGCGGTGCAGGTGCAACTGCTGCAGGCCGGCGTGTACACGGTGAACGAGGTGCGGGCGATGCGGGGTTTGGGGCCGCTGGGCCAGGATGGGGCAGTGCAGTTGACCGGAGAAGCGGCGCCGTTGGCGGGCGAGGCAGCCATGGAGCGGGTGGGTTGAGGTATTGCAATCCGGCCGCATTGCAGGCCAGGAAGGCAGCTGGCGGGCGATGAAAGCAGATGGGTGGATAACGCATGCGATTGGAAGCGATGGCGGTAATGATTCCCCATGTAAACGGGCACCCCAACCGGGTGCCGTTTGAGGGGGTATTGACGGTGGTGAATTCAGCCAGCGACAAGGCTCCGGCCGGGGCGCGTGGACACCGGGTGATGCTGATGCGCGAGGCGGCCGAGAAAGCGCTGCCTTCGCTGCTGGGCATGGCGGTGGACTACCGGCCGGGCTGGGACGGACACGACGCGCGGCGCAAAATCGGACTGCTGACCGAGGCGGACGTGATCGGGCAGCGGCTGGTGGTGCGCGGATACATCTACGCG
>JBEKZR010000127.1:0-8969 GCA_049509715.1 Occallatibacter sp.
TGCGGCTCGATGGTCCAGAAGTATGAGCAGCAGAACCATAGATAGAAGGCGAGGACCAGCCACTGCAGAGGCCCAGGAGTGCGCAGGCGGCCGGCCTGCAGAACGGCCGGAATCGCCGCCAGCAACAGCAACAGGCCCACGATGCGGGCAATGTTGCCCAGCGGTTCGCCCAGATCCAGGGAGTATTCCCAGGGAATCGCAAAGGCGAACAGCAGCAACAAAACCCAGGCGATTTTCCTCATTGCCTAAAACCTCTGCGAATAAACCAGTGCGGCATAGATCGGGACGCCGGCTGCCGACTGGGCCGCCGACTCCAGGAATTTATTCCAGAGATTCTTGGCCGTCGAATCCGGCACATAGAGAATGTCGCGGTCGCGGACCGGCTGGTCGGGCTCCTGGCCATGGATCATGCGCTTCAGATTGAGGGTGGTGATGGTCCGGCCGCCTTTTTGTTCGCGGATCAGCAGGGCCTTGCGCGTGGCCGCGTTTTGCATCGGACCCCAGGCCAGCGAGAGCGCCTGCACCACGGTAAGCCCCTGCGCCGGATCGACCGGAAATCCGCCCGGACGCACCACATCGCCAACTACGTAAACCAGCCCGGCGCGGCTCACCTGAACGGTATCGCCGGGGATCAGCTCGGGGTTGTGATCGGCGCTGGTGTCGGTGCCGCTGGGATCCAACACCACCGGATGCGGCGTTTCGGCCGGGTCGTCGCGATGGAAGATATTCACCAGCCGTCCCGCATTGGGCGACAGGCCGGAGGCGGCCGAGATCAGGTCCAGCAATCGATGGTGGAGGGTGTAGGGATAGACCCCAGGGCGGGCCACCTCGCCCAGCACGCTCACGTCCTGGCCGGAATAGGAGGTCACCAGCACCGAGACCTGCGGATGGAGCAGCATCCCCTTGGCTACCAGCACGGCTTCAATGACGCGCGCGGCGGCCTGCTCGCTCAGTCCGCCGATTTGCACTTCGTTGACCAAGGGCAGCATCACCGTGCCCGCCGGGGAGACGCGCACCAGCGAATGAAACTCCGGGGTGTGGTACTCGCTGATGTCCAGGAAGTCGCCGGGACCAATGGGAGCGGGCATGGGCGATGCGGACTGCGTGCCCGGCTGCGCGGGCGGCTCGGGAACGGAAGCGCCTCCGGGGTTGTTCCACACGGCCGGGGCGTCCTTGGGATTGGGCAGTTTCTGCGTCTGCGACGTGTCGGGAAGACGGACTACACCGCCGGGCATCCCGGCAGTGGTGGGCGTGGGCGCCTGGGCGTGGGTCGCGGCGCAGGCCAGAAACACGGCCAGCAACAGCATGAAGGTTCGGTCAACCGGAGGATGGAAGAATTCAAGCAAGAGTGCGCCTCCCACCGCCAGCCAGAGGCTGGCGAACAACGTGATGGCAAGATAGAGCGGCAGGTCCGGCGCTACCGGCTTGACCGGCTGCAGAGCAGGGTCCACCACAGTGATAGTGGAACTGTGAACGCCCGCAGAAAACCCGGCCTCCTCGACCTTCTCCAACACCCGCATGTACAGCTCGTGGCTGGAGTTGGCCTCCTGGCGCATCACCGCGTACTCGGTGGCGGCCTGGTTCAGCTTCATCCCTTCGACGGTGCGTTCGTCCAAGTCCTTGCGAACCAGCTGTTCGCGATCGACCGCCGTCTGCCATGCGCTGCGGAACCGTTCCACCAGTTTGGCGTCTTCGGCCTGCTTCTGCCGGTCCAGATCCTGTAAATCGCGGCGAATCTCCACCACCCGGGGAAAGTTCGGACCGTGTTCGGTGCTGAGTTGGGCCTGTTCCAGTTCCAGCTCGCTGCGGCGGGCGTGAATCTGCTGGAGCAGGGCGGTAGCAAAGTTGCTGCTTTCGGCCTGTAGGCGCGGATCGGAAGCGATTACCAGTTCCGGGTCGCCCTGCGAGGCGGCGCGGTATTCGGCCTCGCGCAGGATGCGGTCGGTGGTGGCGGCCACTAATTGCCGGCCCAGTTCGTCGATCTCCAGCAAGGCCGAGATGTGCTGGTTCTCGCTGGGTTGGCCGTTGGCTAAGGTCTCGGGCGTGGTCAGCAGGCCGTGCTCCCGCTGGTAGGCTGCCAGCCGCTGCTGATCCTGCTCTACGCGAGCCTTGAGGTCTTTGAGTTGGCTGGTAAGCCAATCGGAGGACTGCGCCGTGGCCTGCATGCGGAGTTCGTTCTCCTGCTCTTGATAGGCGCGAATCAGGCCGTTCACCACGGTGGCCGACAAAGCCGCGTCCCGAGAGCGAAACTGTATCTGAATCAGCAAAGTGCGCGGTAGCGACTGCACTCGCAGACGCTTCTGAAACCTCTCCAGAAGCCAAGCCTGGGCGTCGACAGATGGCGCCTCCGGACGAAAATCCGGAAAGCGGCCTGCAAAGTTACCGCGAAACCCCGGCTGCTGGTAGAGCTTCAGTTCCGTAATCACTCTCCACGCCAGTTGGTTGCTGCGAAAGACGTTGGCCAGCGTCTCCAGTTCGACCGGCGCAGAAAGAATCGAGGCCGCTACGGCAGGCTCCTGCGCCTCCAGGCTGAGCGCTGAAGCAGGCGACGTGCGCAACGCCACCCGTGCGCTGGCTTCGTACTGGTTGGGAGCAAAAAGACAATACAGGAGGCAGAGCAGCAGCAATCCCCCCACCACGGACGCAACCATCCTCCAGCGGCGAACCAGAATCTCCCATAGTTCGCGCAGGGAGGTCGAATGGTTATCCCGGCGAACATCTATCCTGGGCCGCGCATCGGGCTCATCAGACGAATCATACGGTTTGTTTGCTTCCGTCACGGACAGGGAACCCCCTCCCAACATTCATCAGGCGGAGGCAGATCGGGGATTCAAAACGACAAAATGCTGCAAAGTTAATCTCCGAAAGTGTGCTTCATCGGAAGCAATTCGTCAATAGACTCTGTCACGGAGGAAAACCAAATGCAGGAAAAACCGGCTATTTCGCCTGACCAGCAACCCGCGAACAAGCCCTATCCAACTGCTCCGCCGCTCCGGTACCACTCAACGGTGCGGCGCAGCCCCTCGCGGAAAGCGACGATGGGCGCGTACCCCAGCAGTTCCCCGGCCAGCCGGATGTCGGCCAGCGAGCGGCGTATGTCCCCGGCGCGTCCTTCCGCGTAGGCCGGCTTGCCGCTGAAGCCCGTCAACTCACGCAGAATCTCAAAGGTCTCGTTCAGCGTGATGCGCGCGCCCGTGGCCGTGTTCATCATCTGCCCCGACACCTTCTCCGCCGGGGCCGCGGCGGCCAGCAGGTTGGCGTGAACCACGTTATCGATATAAGTGAAGTCGCGGCTCTGCTCGCCGTCGCCATAGATTGTCGGCTGCTCTCCGGCCAGCATTTTGCGGCAGAAGATGGCCAGCACCCCGGAGTAGTGTGAGGTGGGGTCCTGGTAGGGGCCAAAAACATTGAAATATCGCAGCACCACCGTCTCCAGCCCGTAGACGCGGGCAAAGGCGCGCATGTATTGCTCGCCCGCCAGCTTGGCCACGGCATACGGAGAGATGGGGTTGGGCAGCATTCCCTCATGCTTGGGCAGGGTGGGCGCATCGCCGTATACGGAGGAAGAGCCAGCGTAGACCACGCGCCGCACTCCGGCGGCGCGAGCCGCCACCAGCAGGTTGAGCGTCGCGTCCACGCAGTGTACGTTGGTGCTCACCGGATCGGCTACGGAGCGCGGAACCGAGGCCAGCGCCGCCTCGTGAAACACAATTTCCACCCCGGTACAGGCCCTCGCGCAGGCGGCCGGATCGCTCAGGTCGCCCTCTATGAACTCCATCGCTTCCAGCCCAGCCAGATTGGCGCGCTTGCCGGTGAGGAAGTTATCGATGCCGCGCACGGTCTCGCCGCGCTCGAGCAGCGCCGCGGCGATAGACCGGCCGATAAAGCCCGCAACTCCGGTTACAAGATAGTTTGCCAGGGAAGTCCTCTTTGAAGCCGGATTGTGCGACGACAGGAGCCGCACCTACAACCATATTAGGCCATTCCCCAATTCCCCGGCCTCTCAAGCGGAACCATCGTCTCTCCTCTTCCCACTTGGCGCTTACGCCATGAACGCCACATAAATCCTTTCGTAACCAGGCTGGAACGGCTCGATCCAGCCCCAGACCATCCGACAGCGCCGCACAGTCTTACAATCGATAACATGACAACCGCAACCACGACCCGCCTTACTGAACTCAAACACAAAATCGAGACCCGCGAGGCCCGCATCGGGATCATCGGCATGGGCTACGTGGGCCTGCCGCTGGCTCTGCTCTTCAGCGGTAAGCGCTTCCGTGTGACGGGCTTTGATATAGCCACGGACAAGGTGAATATCATCAATGCCGGAGGATCCTACATCGTGCGCATTCTGCCTCCCGCCATTCAGGCCGCGCAACAGGCAGGCTTTTGTGCCACCTCGGACTACTCCCGGATCGCCGAAATGGACGCGGTCATCATCTGCGTGCCCACCCCGCTCAACGAGCACCACGAACCCGACCTGAGCTACGTAACCAGGACGGTCGAGTCCATCGCGCCTCACACCCATGAGGACCAGCTCATCGTGCTGGAAAGCACCACGTATCCCGGCACAACGGAAGAGATCGTAGCCCCGATGCTGGAGGCCGGCAATCCGAACGGCCTGAAGGTTGCGCGCGCCCTCGATGAGCCCGGCATTCACGTCGCTTTCTCGCCCGAGCGCGAGGACCCCGGCAACGACGCCGTGGCCCGCCACGATGTTCCCAAGGTCGTCGGCGCTTGCGGCCCGGTAGCCGCGGAACTGGCCTCGGCCCTCTACGGAGCAATCTTCCGCCATGTGGTGCTTGTCAGCAGCCCATCGGCCGCGGAGATGACCAAGCTGCTGGAGAACATCTACCGCTGCGTCAACATCGCCCTGGTCAACGAACTCAAGCAGCTCTGCATGAGGATGGGCATCGACATCCACGAGGTCATCGACGCGGCCCGCACCAAGCCCTTCGGCTTCCAGGCCTTCTATCCCGGCCCTGGGCTGGGCGGCCACTGCATCCCCATCGATCCCTTCTATCTTTCCTGGAAGGCCAAGCAGTTCGACTTCCGTACCCGCTTCATCGAGCTGGCCGGCGAGGTCAATATCGCCATGCCCTATTTTGTGCTGGAGCAGATTGCCGCCGGACTCAACGCGCAGCGCAAATCTCTCAACGGATCGAAAGTCCTGGTTCTCGGCCTGGCCTACAAGCGCGACATCGACGACCTGCGCGAATCTCCCTCTCTGACCATCATTGAACTGCTGCGCGAGAAAGGCGCCCTTGTTGCCTACAACGACCCCTACTTCCCCACCGTGGGCCGCGGCCGCCACTATGACCTGAACATGACCAACACCCCTCTCGACAACCTCGGCCAGTACGACGCCGTGGTCATCGTCACCGACCACTCCCATTACGACTATCGCGCCATCGTCGAGCAGTCGCAGCTGGTCATCGACACAAGAAACGCCACCAAGGGCATCGATTCAGCGAAGGTTGTTCGCTGCTGAAGGCCTGAAAATCAACTCCATAGGAGGATTTCCATACCCATCGGCATGCAAGGACTTTGCGCGCCGATTCAGGTCTACGACATGCCCACCTCGCTTCGCTTCTATCGCGACCTATTGGGCTTTGAAATATACAGCTCTTCCGCACCCAGCACTCCGGATAACTCCGGTTGGGTGTGGCTCAAACGGAATGGCGCGGAACTGATGCTCAACACCGCCTACGATGCAGACAGCCGTCCCGCGGCCCCCCGATCCAGGCGCTCTCAATCACCGCTGCACTTCTCTTCTTCGTACGGCCCCCGGAAAGATGAGAGCCGGAGTTCTGCCCGGCCAGCCGAAACCGGCTGGCTGAACCGTGGGCGCCCGCTCGAATGGAACAAGGCCAATGCCGTTCCCACCATCACTCCAACGTCGCTCCATGCGTTGGCGCGTTGCCGATAGGCCTCAGAGATGCGCAGCTTGTCCGGCGTTACCACTGTTTTGAAATACTCGAGCGGATCCACAACCAGGGCCAGCATCTCGGCCTCGCGGCAGTATTTGAGCGTTGCCGGGTCGGTAAGGCCGGGACGCGCTTCGAGCAGTTGCGCGTAAGCCTGCCTGAACTCCGTGGCCAGCTCTGGGACAACGGGCCGCGGACCCACCATGCTCATGTCGCCACGCAGAACGTTCCACAGTTGCGGCAGCTCGTCGAGTTTGAGCCAGCGTAACCAGCGCCCCGATCGCGTGATGCGCGGATCGGTGCCCAGCGTGTAGGCGGGGCCGCCGCTGGCAACTCTCATGGTTCGAAGCTTCAATAACTGAAAACACCTGAAGTTACGGCCCATCCTAACCTGGCAAAAGATCACCGGGCCTTCGGAATCCAATTTGATGATGACTGCGGCGATGGCCAAAAACGGCAGCGTAAGGGCCAGCAGCAACCCTGCCAACGAAATATCCAAACTGCGCTTGAGCACGAGCCCTCCTGAGCAACAGGACTAGCGCATTCCGGGCCGAGGCCGGCATCGGAAACGCTGGAAGGAAACGCGCCCGGTGGTTGGGGAGGCATATGCTTACTGGATGCAATTCCGGGTAAACGTCTACCCCAGCATCCGCTCCCATTCTCCACCTCAGCCGCTCCCCTCGCGATAACGCAGACGGAATACCCGTCGTTTCGATTTTCCGCTGGAGAAAAGCAGGTTCAGCACTCTCAGGAAATAATGTGGAAGTTTGCCGCGTCTGTATCGCATTGCTCATCATTTCAAAATGGAAATGCGGGATTGTTCCGGTCAAATATGTCAAGGGATAAAACCGCATCGGGGAAAATGGCTGTGAGTTTCCTGGGGAATGAAAGGAGAACAAGCTGCCGGCGCCCTCTCCGATGCAACCGCCGGCCACGAAGGCCAGCCCCTCGAGCGGCAAGTTACGCCACCAGTTCGAAGGCGCGGATGGTCTCCTTGCGCACCGTGAGCCGTTCGACCAGTTCCGTGCGCACCTCATAGCCTCGGCCCGGCGTGTCCGGAATGGCAATCTCTCCCGCCGGCGAAACGGTGATTTCGGGCTCAACGAGGTCCTCGCGCCAATAGCGCGCCGACGCGGACACATCGCCCGGCAGCGTGAAGTTTTCCAGAGTCGACAGCGCGATGTTGTGCGATCGTCCCACGCCGGACTCCAGCATCCCGCCGCACCACACGGGAATTCCCCGCTCCTGCGCCGCATTGTGCACAGCGATGGCCTCGGAAAAGCCGCCCACGCGCCCCAGTTTGATGTTGATGATCTTGCATGACTCCATCGCGATGGCCGCCAGCGCGTCGCGCCGGTTGCGAATCGATTCGTCCAGGCAGATCGGCGTCTGCAAGCGCTTTTGCAGCATCGAGTGGTAATAAAAATCATCGTGCCACAGAGGCTGCTCAATCATCAGCAGGTCGAAGGCGTCGAATGCGGTCAGGTGGTCGGCGTCCTTGAGGCGGTACGATGAGTTGGCGTCGCAACTGAGCGTGATGCCCGGCCACCGGCTACGCACCCGCTCGAAGACCTCCACGTCCCAGCCCGGCTTGCACTTGAGCTTGATGCGCTGATAACCCGCCCCCAGCTCCTTCTCAATGATCGAGAACAGTTCGGGGATGGAGGACTGAATTCCCAGCGACACCCCGCAGGGAATCACGTCGCAGACACCGCCGATCAGCCGGGAAAGCGAAATCCCTTCGCGCTGCGCCTCGATATCCCAAATGGCGTTTTCCAGCGTCGCCTTGGCCATGCGGTTGCCTCGCACCTGGCGGAAGATCCGCGGGCAATCCCCGCCATGTTCAGGCGCCTCTGCGACCAGCATGGGCCCCAGTTCATTCACGATCGCAGCCCAGGCGCTGTCGGTCCACTCCTCGGAAAAGAACGGCCGCTCGCCCGCCGTACACTCGCCCCAGCCGGTCAATCCCTCCGACTGGACCTCCGCCAGAAGAATCCTTCGGTTGCTGGTCACGCCAAAGCTGGTTTCAAAGGGGCCCACCAGCGGCAGGTGCAGTTCGCGCAGGATGATGCTATCGATTTTCATAAATTTTGCGTTCCTTGGGAAATCACTCCAGCTCCGCCTCGGTTAGGGAACCCAGTTCGAAGACTCCATTTCCTTCCGCATCCCGGGCGTAGCCAAGTACGGCTAACCCCTGGGAAAATGCCTGTTGAAACTTGCGGCGGTTCTCCAATTGAACGGCAAGGGCTCGTTCCCGGCCGGCTTGGGAGGCCTTCCACTGATAGATGGCGGCTGGGACCAGGATACGTTCCTCAATGATCTGCGCAACTGCCGGGCGGCCCTCAAGGGCGGCCTGAACCCTGGGCGAATCGAGCCGCCACACGGCGACGAGGCGGTCCGTCGGGAGCCCACCTTGCAGTCGAGATGAGGATACACCATAAAAATTAACCTCGTACCGGCAGGCAATCGCTCCCAGCTTGTGGATATTTAGAAAAGCGTTCTTGATTTCCAGCGGATCGAAGGTCCACTCCATGTACCGTATGTCTCGCGAAAGCGCCTCCCGGCGCTGTTCCAGCTTGAGTTGCACGCCCAGGCCGCGGTTGCGCCACTCCTCCTTGACGGCCAGCATGTGGGAGTGCAGATAGGGCCGCGGCTCACCCTTTTCTGTCTTTACTCCCGGCCAAGACAGGACGAAGCCAACCAGCGACTCCGGCCCGCCCTCGGGCTGGCCACCGGAAATCTCCGTATCGTAAGCGCCGATCACCTGTCCGCCGATCTTCTGCGCCAGCAAAAAGGCCTTTCGCGGAAAGACCTCGCTAAAGTCCATGCCCCAGGTCTCGATCTGGAGTTGGACGCAAGCCTCCAGTTCGTCAAAGCCCGAGCAGGCGCGAATCACGATCATGGCCGCGCCCCAGGAGCAGTATCAGGGGCTGCACTCCGGGCCGGCTGCGCTTCCCTTGCCTCAGTCCCGGCCAGCTTCCGCTTGGCCTGCGCCCAAAGCGCCTCCAGTTCATCTGCGGAAAGCTCTTCCAGCGGACGCTC
>JBEKZR010000128.1:0-8893 GCA_049509715.1 Occallatibacter sp.
AGACCAGCGCCGCCGACGTACAAAACATTTGACCACGTTAGCCACAAAGAAGCAGAATCAAGAGGCGAGGCGACGATCATGGACATCTTCTTTCTAGGGGTGATCGGCTTTGTGCTGGTAGCCTTTATCGTTTTTGTGGTCGCTTCGCTTCGACTTGAGCGATCTCATCTAGCCGAGAAAACACCCAAACCCGAGGTTTTTGGTGATGAAAACAACATACACCGAAGGGCCTAAGGCTGGCGAGAACTTTGAGCAATTGGCGCGGGCTGTTTTTCAGGCTCCAAAGGTAGCGGTTCCCAAAAAACAGCCCAAGGCAAAGCCTAGACGCCACAAAACGACTGGCAGCGACGAGGTTTAGAACGGTTCCTCTTGCCCCATCCCTGCCGTAGGCTGGTAGAGTGCGTCAATGTCCTTGCCGGTCAGTTGGGCCATAACCAATTGTCTTTAATAGAGTTGCCGCGCTTTTTAGGAACGACTATCGCGATGCGATGCGCCGATTGGACGGCTCCGCGAGACCTTCGGCGCTTCAAAGGCCATATTCTTCCAGCCGAACCTTGTTCAAATCGATCTTTTTTCTCATCGATGCAATGAATTCGTTTTCGTCCTCCGGCAAAGCATCCGCTTGCCTTGAGAGCCTGTCGAGCCAGCGTACTTCGGTCGTCGAGATTGCGAACGCGCCTTGGTTGTGGGCGCGTCCGATAAGCGCGAGGGTTTCGAGCGCGGCCCTGCGCGTGCGCAAGTAGGGGGTCGTCTCGCCGATGATGCTCGACGCAAGCTCGACGACCACGTCCGGCCGCAGCACGTACGCCTGCGGATCGAACGCGCAATCCGACTTCACGAACCAATCTCGCAACTCGCGCGCGGCTTGAGGCCCTTCGCTGGAGGCGGCGTTCATCAGCCGCGCCGCATAGACCAGTTGTTCGAGCGAAACCGTGGGCGCCATGGCGCTCAACAGCTTCACATTCTGCACCGACTCGTTGCTCCACAGGTCCGCCGCGGCCTTCGCGATGTTTCCGATGGCGGAAAGATGCGCGCACGCGGCTTCGGCCCCTTCTAAAGCAATCGGGTATCCGGTGATGGCCTTCAGGTAAACGGCTTCGTACGCACAATCCTTGCCTGGCCCCACTGCGCCGCGTTCGTGAGCCACCAGGCTGCGTGCAACGGACATCACGCGCACCACAGCCGCCCACACCTTTGGAATCTGCCGCTGATCCGCAAGCACCATCGCCGTATTGCCGAAACCGCACGCCGAATCCCCGGATGGAATACAGCCGGTCTCGCGGCAAATCTCCACGATGCGATCCCACAGCCAGGCCATGTCCCGGCTGCCCAGGATGCCGAGCGAGAAAACGGACAGCTCCAAATCGCCGCTCACCAGCGCTTCATCGTGGAGTTCTTTGCCGCCGGTCGATTCAATGGCGAGAAAATCGGCGCCGGCGCGGGCGCAAAGATCGAAACTTCGGAACATTTTGTCGACATAACCGCCGCTGCGCATCAGCGGGGGCCGCTCAAACTCCCGGATGTCGTTCGGCGTCACCCGCAGCCCCACCTTCACCTGATCTTCCGCTTGCAGGCGATTGAGCCTCTCGCGCAGGATTTTGGTCACTTCGGCGCCCCATTCGGGCTCGATCGTCAGCGGCGGGAGCAGTTCGAATTCAACCACCAGTCCCGGCGCATGGAGGTCGGCGGCCCGGCGGCAAGCGCCGTCGATCATCTCGGAGTACTGGCGCAGGACTTCAGGCATCGTCGCGGCGGTGATCTCCATCGGGGGGAGTGTGAAATTCAGTTCGGGATAGACTGCGCCGCCGCCGATCGCCAGCCCATTTGCCAATGTCACGGGAAACGGGGCCGTGCCGAATATGAGGTCGTCGCTATTGGCTATCGCCAGGCGCGAATAGGTTTTCGGTATCATTCCATCCATTCCATTTCATCGGGATTGCGAATCTAGAGCGATGTTTTGCGCGAATAAGCGTGTGCGAACATTACGTGCGATATGCTGTGAAACCGCTCCCTGGCGCGGTCTTTCATCGCCGCATGTGGCACCCGGCCTGCGGACAGAGGTCGCACGGCGAACGATAAAGGCTGACAGCTTCCTTCGGCGCCATGCCAACCAGCCCCGTGATGGATTTCAACGGATGCATGAGCAGGGACGGCATCAGTTTCACTCCCACGGCGTCAGCCTGCACCAGCTGAAACAGCTTGCGTTGCTGGCCAATATCCATGCCGCAGTAGCCGGGACTGTAACGCAAGGTCAACTCTTGTCCGTCCTGGAGATGACGCCGGAGATGCAACATCAGCGCCTCAGCCGCGCCCTCCACCGCCCAGGAACCCGCCGCGTCCATGACCCACGCCGAGAACGCGTCGCCGTTCTTCGCGTCAGATTCGGCCAGATGCGAAATCTCCTTGCCCACGGTCACTACAAACACAGCCACGCGATCAGCCTGTTCAAGGAATTCGCCGATATTGCCGGAGATCGTGATTCCATCCAGTTTCAGCGTATGTGCCGTACGGTTGGATACCGCGTATACGGCGTACGTCCCCCTCGGCCGGAGACACGGCCGCGCCTCCGCCACAATCTGGGCAATGCGCTCCGCTATGCGGGGCGCGGGAGCCGTCTCCCGCGGATAGCCAAGATACCGGTGGATTTCAAGCAGGTCCGTAGGAGCGATAGGCAAATCCTGGAAGACTTCGGTCGCAAGCGCCGCCGGGATGAGGCCGTCAGCGTGCTGCGCGACCGTCGAATTGCTCTTTTCAGCCACCGGTTCTCCTCGCCTGCGGGTGCCCCACCCTCGCCGCGTCTTTGTTATTGCGGTTAGACAATGCTTGCATTACAGCAACTGTGAAAATGCCCTATCGCGTCAGCTCTTCCACCGTCGAGATCAACGCTCTTATATTCTCCGTCGGCGCATGAGGAGGCATTCCTCCCCCGCACGAAACGATCAATCGCGACCTGTCTTCGAGAGCGTTCAGCATCTCCGTCACCGAGCGCCTCACATCCTCCGGCGTTCCCTCGGCCAGCACGTCGCGCGGAGGAATGTTTCCCATCAGCGTAATCCGGTTGTTCGTCCAGGTCTTCATCTCCGCCAGTGTGTGTTGAATGCCGAAGTTGAGCAGATTGATTCCCGCGTCCGCGAGCAAAGGCGCGCTGGCCTTGCACGGCGCATCGTTGTGGAAGAACTTCACGCTCACGTCCGCGCTGAATGCGCGTTGCAAATAAGGCAGGCCGAAGGTCTCGAAATCGCGGCGGCTCACGAATCCAACAATATCGTCGAGCAGGAAAATGCCGTCAATCGTCGGGAATGCCTCGCGCTGAACCGCAATCCACTCCACCAGGAAATCCGTGACCATCGCGAGCAGGTGATGCATCAACTCCGGTTCCGTCTTGATCGCCTCAAGGAACTCCGGCGTGCCCATCAGGAACGAGGCGATATTGAGCGGGCCGCGGGCCACCGCGAAGCGTATCTTGTGGCCGGCCTTTTCGATCTCCGGCTGTAAGTGCTGGAGCCGCTTGATCACAAAGGGCAGCAAGCCGTGTTTGCGCGGATTGGGCTTTTCCAGACGCTCGACCTCGGACGGCGAGTGCAGCACCTTCTTGGCGAAGGGAAACTCGTCCTCGCCCCACATGGAGACGGAGCCGAAGGCGGAAGGTTCCGTGCACATTCCGTATTCCGACCAGAAACCCGGCAGGAAAATCGTCTCCGGAAAGCTCTGAATAGCCTTGAGATTGTCTTCCAGAAAGATGCGCTCATCGGTAAAGTAATCCAGAATCGTGTGCCCCGCCCAATTTGGCAGCCACGGACTGTCGATGATGAAGGCTGTCGGCAGAGGACGGAGCGTCTCTCCGCGAACAACCGAGGCGAGCGTCTTCCATTGCTGATCGTTCATGGCGTGCCTTTCCCTCGCGGCGGCTTTCGATCCTAAGTTCCCGTTAAACGGCGCGCCAAATCCACCGACGCCGCTGTGGTTTCGCCGTACCCATCCGCGCCAATTGATTCGGCATAGATCCTTGTGACCGGCGCGCCGCCCACCATGATCTTGATTTGCTCCCGGATTCCGGCGGCGCGGAAGGCCTCGATGGTGGTCTTCATCGCCGGCATTGTCGTCGTCAGCAGCGCGGAGAGACCGACGATCTGCACCGGCTTCTTCTTCACGGCGGCCACAAATTCCTCCGGGGGTACATCGACGCCGAGATCGGTGACCTCGAACCCGCCGCCCTCCAGCATCGCGGCGACAAGATTCTTGCCGATGTCGTGCAGATCGCCTTGAACCGTCCCCAACACCACGTGGGCCATGGGCTTGGCGCCGGTCTGCGCCAGCAATGGACGAAGTATCTTGAAGATTTCCTTTGTGGCGCGCGCCGCCATCAGTAGCTCGGGCACAAAGTATTCGCCCTCTTCGAACAGCTTGCCCACTTCGGCCATCGCAGGGCCGATGCCCTCGCTGATCAGGTCGAGCGGTTGAACGCCATCATCCAGAGCCTTTTGAGCTGCGGTGACCGAGGCTGTGACGTCTCCCTCAGTCACTGCCTTGCGTAAGGTCGATAGGTCATGCATGGTAGCCATTTGTTCGTGACGCAAACAAAGTATCACACCTCCGTTCACCTTTAATGTGATGCAGATCATAGGACAACATGGGCCAGTTCTAGAAGTGTCTCCCGTCCGTTTGGCGCCGCCGGATTTGCAACGTGCGTGGTCATCGGGAATCTGAAACGTGTATCCTTGGTGCGATGTGGCCTATGATTCAACGGAGTCTGGAATGCCCGATCCGCACAAACTGAATGCAACACCGCTCAAGGATGACTGGAGTGCAATAGGGCCCACGCCGCTCAAGCGGGTGCTCGCATGAACCGCCTGCACGAGTGGTTGGCCGGCGGTCTGCTCATTACGGACGGCGCCTGGGGAACCCAGTTGCAGGCGCGGGGCCTGCCCCCCGGAACGAACCCGGACACCTGGAATCTCACCCATCCTGAGCAAGTGGAAAAGGTGGCGCGCGCCTATGCGGAAGCAGGCAGCCAGGTCATCCTCACCAATACTTTTCGAGCCAACGAAGTCGCAATGAATGGCGTCCTGGAGGCGGAGCTTGACGCCATCAATCACGCCGGTGTTGCCCTCTCCCGCCGGGCCGCGGGCCAGGCGCTGGTCTTCGCCTCCATCGGCCCCACGGGCAAGATGCTGGTATCGGGCGAGATGAGCAGCGAGCAGGCTTCCGCGGCCTTTGCTGCGCAGTCTCGATCGCTTGCGGCAGCGGGCGCGGACGCATTGCTTGTGGAGACGATGAGCGACATCGAGGAGGCACGCCTGGCGGTGGAAGCGGCCCGGCGAACGGGATTGCCGGTCATCGTTTCCTTCGCATTCGACTCCGGCAAGAACAAAGACCGCACCATGATGGGCGCGACGCCCGAAGCCGTGGCCGCGGCCATGGCTGAAGCAGGTGCGGATGCGGTCGGCGCAAACTGCGGCGTAGGAGTGGAGAAGGCTGTGTCCATCTGTCAACGGCTGCGCGCGGCCTGCGATCTCCCCATCTGGATCAAGCCGAATGCAGGCTTGCCCACCATCGAGGGGTCAGCCATTCGCTATGGCGCCTCAGCGGAGTTCTTCGCTTCGCACTTCGTAGCCCTGCGCGAGGCCGGCGCCGCATTCCTGGGCGGCTGCTGCGGTTCCACGCCGGAATTCATTCGCGCCCTGGTTAGCGCCCGGCGCGCCGCATCGTAAACCGCAGCGAACGTCTGCTGGCTCCTGAGCCTTTGGTCAAGAATTCGAACTCCTCCAGACCCTCAGTAAAAGCTTGATAAGGTCAACTTCCCAGACTCCCGATAGATAATCAGGCATGAGTCACGGTAACATTTTTGTTGCAATTGGTGCAGGTGCCCTGCCCACGAGTGAAAGCGCCTGAAGCGGCCCCGCCCGACGTCGCTTGTTGAGCCTGAGCATGCTGTTTCAGACTCAGCAGTTTGGTAATGCACTCGTCGCAAAATGCAGCCGGTGCCTTGGACTTCAGAAACGCTGCCACTCTTTGCGGAACTGTCATCTCGGCGTCTCCCAGCTTTCTGATGACGGTTAATTCCGAAACGCTCAGGGCTCCTTGTAGTTCCGACGCGATTTTGCTAGCGACGCTTTCCGTGACTCCGTTCTCTTCGAGGAAGGCAATCAGTTGCGACTCGCGGACATAGTGAGGGGTAAGTGAACCACCGCTCCCATCCGGCCCCGTTGGTGCAAACGTCACCACCAGGTCTTGGCTATTAGGTGCGGAACGGAGAACATGCACAAAAGCGTTCATTGTCTTCACCTTTTCACGAAGAAATTCGGCAAACAACGCGGATATGCTCTCGCCCAGTTGAGCCTGTGCCAAATCCCACAGTGCGAGGTCACTTTCACGAACGTAGAGGGTCTTATTTGGCATACACGTATATTTGCACGTATACGCGCCCGTGTCAAGCGAAAAGTTTGAGCTTGGTGGGATATAATAGGCAAAGAAAAGGTGAAGCCTCTACTGGAGGCGGGAACTGGATGAGAGGTTGAGCATGGGAATAACAACAATCACCAGAGAAGAAGCCCTGCGGGAATTTGGCAGAGGCCGCGTTGAAGGAGCTGAAATGGTGACTTTGATGCGAAATGATCGCCTCAACTCTGGACAGCAAGAGGCTCACATTGGAGAGAAATGCTGGAGATTTGTTCCCAGTCAGGACCAGCTTGATACCATGGTGCAAAATCGATAACGCCGGGCGCCACAGTTCTCGATTTGGGGCCTGGGAGACTTTGCGGTCTTAGGCTTCGTCCTGACCGCATAACGGCAGCGTACTGTAAAGAGCATCCGCCAGACGATAGAGATATTCAGTTCATGCAACAGACTGTTCGCGCCAACTGAGACTCAGACTCCTGATTGCTTGTGATTCGCCATCGAGATCGACTTTCACTTGATCGGGCAACTCTCGGTGGTGAATCATTCGCATTTTCGCAACCATCCAGACAGACCTTTAGCCATCGAACGGCGCCTCCTGGGCCGCCATTTTCTTGATCCGTTTACAATCCCAGTAACCGCGGAGTTACCCCAGCCGATGACCGCCAAGAGCAACGAACAACCCTACGCGGTCCCGCCGCAGCCCGCCAAAAACGGTTTTTCGCTCATCTCCAGCGAAAAGCTGCTCCAGCTCTACTCAACCATGCTCAAGTGCCGCATGATAGAGGACCGCACCTGCATCCTATTCAATAATAATGACTTCGCTGCCAACTACGATTCTGCCGCCGGTCGGGAAGCCGTCGCCGTGGGTGTGGCCATCGACCTGTTCCCCGAAGACACCATCGTCCCCTCGCACGGCGACCTTATCCCGTTCTTTATCAATGGCTTGCCACTCGAAACGCTGTCAGGTGGCTTCTTCCACCCCATCGCCCCTTAGTCCGGTATCGCCGCCCGGCTCAACCTCGCCATCGATGCAGCCATGGCCAATAAACTAAATAAAAACAACAGAATAGCTGTAGTCATCTCCGCCAGCGAACCCGCCTCCCTCGGCCCCTGGCAGGAAGCCTTGAGCTTTGGCGGCCTTCATGGCCTGCTCATGATCTTTGTTTCCTGGATTAAGAGCTTCCCCTTGAAAACAGATGCCTGCGCCTTCCCCGCCATCACCGTGGCCGGCAACGACGTAGTGGCCGTCTATCGCGTAGCCTCCGAAGCTATCGCCCATGCCCGCAAGGGCAATGGACCCACTCTGATCGAGTGTCAGACCAACAGCTCGGATGGCCACTCCGAGATCGGCTCCGGCAACTTTCGCGACCCTGCCGAAGTCGAGTGCTGGAAGGCCGGCGACCCCATCCTGAACATGGAGAAGTACCTCATCCGCAAGGGCTTATTCAGCGAGGAGTTCAAAAAGCAGATCGCCGTGAGTTTAGTAAAGAGCTGAACGCCGCCATTGAATTGGCGGACAAGTTGCCCCTTCAGCCGAAACAGCTTAAGAATTTGCGGGCACTCTGCTGATAAAGTGAGGGAATGAACGTGAGCAGACGTTTAGTCGTGTCTCCTGTTATCCCATGCGCAACGTTGTTGGCGGGACTTCTCGTGGTGGCCGCCAATCCACTCCCCGCCCAGCAGCCCGCTGCGCCTCCGGTCGCCGGGCAGTCGGGCCGCGACGCCGGCCATCCCGTGCCCGTCTGCGAACCTTCCGTGCTCGGTTCGCCTTATATCCCGGTCGATAGCTGGGTCTATCCAGCGGTGCTGCGGCTTTACTCGCTGGGCTATGTGGACGATGTCTTCCTCGGCATGCGCCCGTGGACCCGCTCCAGCGTGGGCCACATGCTGGAGCAGGCCGGCGCCCACATCGAGGATGCGGATGCCGGGCCTGCCACCGAAGAGGCGCAGGCGATCTACGACGCGCTGATGCACGAACTGCGCGACGACATCCAGGGCCCCTGCCTGACGCATCGGGGCAACTCCCGCATCGAGTCGACTTACACCGTGGCCCGCGGCATCAGCGGCACGCCCCTGCGCGACAGCTACCATCTCGGCTCAACCATCATCAACGACTACGGCCGTCCCTACGAAAACGGATTCAACAACTACACCGGCGCCAGCGGTTATGCCGCCGCCGGCCGGTTCGTGCTCTATGTGCGCGGCGAGTTTGAGGCGGCGCCCTCGGCTGCCGGCTACTCCCAGGCGCTGGCCCAGGCGCTCAGCACGGTGGACGCTACGACCTTCCTCAACCCCGCCGGCATCCCATATCACCAGGACACCATTCCCATGGGACCGATCGCCACCGCCACCGACGGGCGGGTGCTCGAGGCCTTCGTCTCCGCCCACTATCTCAACCACGAGATATCCCTGGGCAAGCAGGATGTATGGCTCGGCCCTGGCCAGGGCGGCGCCTTTGCCTACTCCAACAACGCTGAAAACATCTATTCCTTCC
>JBEKZR010000129.1:0-8890 GCA_049509715.1 Occallatibacter sp.
CTCTACCAGTACGCCGGCGAGGAGAACGGTTGCTACCGGCTCCGTTTTCGCCCCAATCCCAGCTTCCCCCCCCACTCCATCGAAGCCCGCATCTTCCACGCCATGAGCGGCACGCTGTGGGTTGACGCCCGCTACAAGCGCCTGGCGCGCCTCGACGCCCACACCGAGGACAATGTGGACTTCGGCTACGGCATCCTGGGCCGCCTCTACAAAGGCGGATGGTTCCAGTTGCAGCGCACCCAGGTCAGCCCGACAGACTGGAAGACCGAGCGCCTCGAGGTGCATATGTGCGGCCGCGCCCTGCTGGTCAAGAACTTTGCCCGCGAGACGAGCGAGCTGCGCGGCGGCTTCGTCCCGGTGCCCGCCGGCATGAAGCTGGCCCAGGGCATGGCGCTTCTCCAGCAGACTCAAGCCCAAACCCAAGCTCAAACCCAGGTCAGAAGCGCTCTGGCGATCCCCGCCGCCCTTGCCATGCGCCGCTAGATTTCGCCGCCCTTGCATCTGGGTCAATCCACACAGGCGGCCTCTCCGAATGTCCTGAAATCGGACAGAAATCCTCAGGGAAGATTAAAGTCCTCCGCTTCCTGGCCGATATATCCCGATTGGGACGTCCTTCAACGAGGAGCGAAGATGGAAATCAGCCCAATTCCCGGAATCCGCGCCTTGCCGGTCATGAAATCCCCACCGGTCGGTCCTGAGCTTACGCCCCTCATCGATATCGATAACACTCCAAGAATCGGCGACGAAATCTATTCTCCCAGCAACGGTAAACCCGCTCGCGGCGCTGAAGATGACGGCTCAGAAGACGTGTTGGACGATCTTGAAGACGGCGGCGAGCACGAGCCTGAGCCTGAGTCCGGAATCTCTTCAGCGGAGACGAGCCCGAACAGCCAGATCAGCTTCTTTGCCTGAGTGCAGGCGTCTAGGGAGACGTTTCAACAGGAGTGGCCTCGGTTCCGGTTTGTCTAAACTCAAAAGTCAAGATCCATACGCTGGAGACGGCCTCGCTGTGAACCTGCGCAGGCGTGAACTTCCACTTCCGCGCCGCTTCAAGAGCCAGGTTGGCGAAGTACTTGCTTCCTCCCGGCGAGTCGAACGCCGCATCCGAAACATCGCCGCTTGCGTCGACCGTGACCCGTATCCTCACCTGGATTCTGCCCTGAATGGTGTCACTCGCCTTCTGGGGTACATCGGGCAGAACTTCTTTAGCGACTGCACCCTTCACCGCCGCGCCTGTTGAGGTTTGAGTTTCAGGAATTGGAGATTGAGCTGGGAGCGCGGCGGTCGCGGGCGCAGACTGCTGTTCTTCGGCTGGCGTCGGCGTCTGGTGAGATCGCGTGAGCAGAATTACGATGACCGCAATCATGACGACCGCTGCGGCAATGAATCCCGCCACGCGGAGTTTGGCTGGCGCCGTTCTGCCGGGTTTGCCGGCCGGTTCCGGGAGAGATCGGGCAGCTTCGAGACGGGCCTTGACATCGCTCAGGGTGCATCGGCGCGCGGGGCCCCGCCGCAGACATTCCCGTGCCATGCCGGCGAAGGGTTCCGGCACAGATTCCGGCACAGCCGGTTCGCTATCGGTTGATCTGTCCCAAACCGGCGGATGTTGGGTCAGGGCCTCGACCAGGGTAACGCCCAGCGACCACACGTCCGCGGCCGGTGAGATCGGCCCGGTGGCGGCTTCCGGCGCGTCATAGACGCTCAGGGCCGGAGAGTGTTTGACAAGCTCGCCCGCGGCATGAAGGCTGTCCGAAGAAAGCTTCAACTGATCGCCAACGGCCATGATGTTCGATGGCTTGAGGCGGCCGTGCAAGAAACCTTTCCCATGAAGATATGAGAGCGCGTCGAGGACCGGGTCGAGCATCTCTCTGGCCTCGGAGGGCGTGAGCGGCCGTTCCGGAAGAATCTCTGCCAGAACTTCGTCGGCAAATTCCGTCACGACGTAAAGGAACGGGGCCGCGTCCATCTCGCAACGTCCGCTGTGAAACAGGCGTATCAGGTGCGGATGAGACAAGGCCGTTGCCGCCGCCCAGCCGGCGACGCGGGCTTGCGCGTCTCTGCCGTCGGCCGGAATGAGCTTGATGGCGGCTTTTTGCGATCCATGGCCCTCGAGTTCCGTGAGGAAGACACCACCCCCATCGGAGCCGCCTAACCATTGCAGGAGGGTAAATCTTCCGTCGATGACCCGTCCTGCCCAATCGCTGCGAATTGCCTCTGTGTTCATGGCGTAAACCATTTTATCCGAATCAGCAGCCGGCTCAACATGGCCGGGCGTTTCTTCCCCGCACAAGGTTTTTCAGGGCGCGGCTATCGTCGTTTCGATTTAAGATTCCTGGCCGGAATAAGCAGATTCAAGGCTTGCGGCACGACTTCGATCCTGACCGGCAAAGTGCCCAGCAATTCTCCATCCGCCTCTACGAACAAGCGCGCCGTCGAGCCTTCCAGATCGCGGCATTCCACTGAGACTGCCTTCACCAATTCAACCGCGCGCGAGAACGTATGGCGTGCGAACAACACGGCTGCCATAAACCGCAGGTAACGCAGGCGGCTCCGCGTCTTAAAGGCAATCACGCGCAGATGGCTGTTGCCCAGGGCGGCGCCGGGCACTAAGTTGTGCAACAAGCCGCCAAAATCGCTGATGCGCACCGCCAGAAGTTGAGAGACTTCTTCCACCCTGGCGGTGTGGCTTCCGCTCTCCATAAAGGATGCGGCAAACATTGGAAAGGTGTGTGTGGCCCAGACGCGAAAAGCCTCCACGAAGTACAGGGCGTAACCGAACCGCTGCTTTAACCCTGCGTCAAGCCGGGAGAGGAACAAAGCGTCCGCGCCGATTCCAGTGGCGACGATGAAATAGCGCTGGCGCGGCCTTCCCTCGTTGTCGCGATAGAAGACCCGGCCCACGGGAACCTGCACCGGGGTCGCGGCAAGCAGTATCTTCACTGCCTTCACCGGGGATGCCGGCAGGCCCAGATCGGCGGCCAGAGCATTGGCTGTGCCCATGGGGATCACGCCCAGCGCTGCGGACCCTCCCACCAGACTCTGCATCGCCGCATGAACGGTGCCGTCTCCACCACAGGCTAGAATCGTGTCGCACCCCTGGCGCGCGGCCTCCTGCGCTTGTTTCCCTGCGCTTTCAGGCGATTCGCTTGTGATCGCTGTGACTTCAACACCCGCGCTGCGGAGCGCCGCCAGCACCTCCGCGATAAGGGCGGCTCGCCGTTCAGGATGCTGGCCGGAAGCCAGGTTGTAAATCAGCGCAACACGACGCATCGCATGTGCCCCCTGGCCCCCGCTCGCGAATCCCTATGGGAGGTTCACTCCTATTCTTACATGTCGTTGGTGGCCATGCGTTTGAGAGCAAGCCGTAGGAGGCCGGTTCCGTGCATCTGGTGCTCTTGGCCGCTGCACAGGGATTCGAGCCTGCCGCTTGCTCCAACTCGCCGGATTCGCCGTTGCGGCGAAAGCGTCGGCGCCGTTCTTGAACGGAACAAATGAGGCTGTCAGCCCGTATATACTGCAAATGAACGCGACTATTGAATTGCCCGACACGCGAACTGACTTCCTCTCCAACCGTCTTTTCGGCCTTACGCGCCGGATCGAAGACATTGACCCGCAGTTGTCGCGTGTTCTGGTTCCCTGGGTCGTGCAGCATCCGCGCTACCTGCCGGGCTTCCTCCGCCTGGCGCGGACAATTGGGCAGTCCAGGCGCGTGCGAGCCCGCGCGCTTGCCGGCGGGGTGCAAGTGCCGCCTTTTCTTGTTCTCAGCGTTACTTCCAAATGCAATCTGCGCTGTACCGGCTGCTTCGCCGGGGCCGTGGGGACCGTTACCGGAGCGCCGGCGCAACCGGGACTCAGCCTCCGCGACTGGTACGGAATCGTGGACGAAGCCGTTCGACTGGGTGTGATGGCGTTCATGATTGCCGGCGGCGAACCATTCCTGCTGCCGGGCATTGCGAACCTGTTCCGCGATCATCCCGACCGGCTCTTCCTTGTCTTCACCAACGGAACGGCTCTCAAACCCAGTGATTATCAGATCTTGAGGAACTGCTCCAACACAGTGGTCGTGGTCAGCCTGGAGGGCGATCGCGATCTCACTGACCTGCGCAGGGGCCGCGGCGTCTTCGAGAAGGCCCTCGGCACTCTCGACCGGCTGCGGGAGGCAGGTGTTCTGACGGGCATCGCCGTCACTGTGGGATCG
The DNA here is from genome assembly GCA_049509715.1 of Occallatibacter sp. Lineage (GTDB taxonomy): Bacteria > Acidobacteriota > Terriglobia > Terriglobales > Acidobacteriaceae > Telmatobacter. The sequence goes on from JBEKZR010000129.1 coordinate 4,199, forward strand.
GCAAACATCGAGTACTGGTCCGAGCCGCGCAACATCGATGCGCTGATTGCCCACAGCGGGCCGCTGGCCATGTTCATTGAGCAGATTCCCACCGGGCAGGTTCCTACAGGTAGCTGCGAAAGCGCCGCGCTGCTAACGCCCGAGCAGCGGTCACGCTTCCGCGAAACCGTCGTCCAGTATCGCGATCGCTCGACCGGAGGCGCATACATCATCCATTCGCCGGGGGATGAAGAGACGCTCGGAGGCTGCGTTTCCGCCGGACGCGGCTTCGCTCATGTCAATCCCAGCGGTGACGTCACCGCCTGTCCCGTTTCCGCGCTGGCCACGCACAACGTGAGAACCTCAAACCTGCGCGAGGCCCTGGCCAGTCCGCTCTTCGCCATGATCCGGGACAATGGGCATCTACTCGAGACGGCGGGACATCCTTGCGGGCTCTCCGCGCACGCCAGGGAGTTGGAGAGCATGGCGAAAGGCCTGGGCGCTTACCGCACCGGCGCGCCTGAATCCGCGTCACGGTACAAGGAATGGCCGGTCGCCATCGGTTGACCCATTGTCTGCATTTCCGGCTCTCAGGCGCCGAGTTTGCCCCCCTGTTCATGCAGTGGCCTGTTTGCGCCGACTGGCCGGGAGAACCGCCTCCCAGAGACACCCTCCCGCTTTCATGCATTTAACTTCTACAATATTTGCGGCCGCCGTTCGTCTACGGTAATGGATGGATGAGACGTTGAGCATCACATCGATGATCGAGCAAGACCGTGAAATCTCCGAAGTCATCGCGGAACAGCGATCCCGGCTGCGCAACTTCATCCGCAAGCGGGTGCCGAACGAAGCCGACGTCGAAGATCTTCTCCAGGAGGTCTTCTGCGAACTTGTGGAAGCCAATCGCCTGCTGATGCCGATTGACTACGTGACCGGCTGGCTTTTTCGCGTTGCGCGCAATCGCATCACGGATCTTTTCCGCAAGAAGAGGCCGGAGAACTTCACCGACGCGGCGGTCATCGGCGAAGAGGGCGAGCTGCTTGAGATCGAAGATCTGCTGCCGTCGCCCGATGCCGGGCCGGAAGCGCTCTACGTCCGCAACGTGCTTCTCGAGGAATTGGAGCTTGCGCTCGGCGAACTGCCCGCCGAGCAGCGTGAAGTATTCGTCGCCCACGAACTGGAGGGGCGCAGCTTCAAAGAGTTGTCGACAGAAAACGGCGTAAACGTCAACACCCTGCTCTCGCGCAAGCGCTACGCGGTGCTTTATCTGCGCCAGCGATTGCAGAGCATTCACGACGAGTTCACGAGGAAATGAGGAACGCAACATGGAAAACAACTGGGTCAAGAGAAATAAATGGATCTTTTTTGTGGCCCCGCTGGCAATCGCGGGTTTCATCTGGATTGGCGGCGAAGTGGTGATGCATCTGTGGAATTGGCTGCTGCCGGCGTTGTTCGGATGGCGGCTAATTACCTTCTGGCAGGCTCTCGGGCTGCTGGTTCTCTGCCGGATTCTCTTCGGAGGCTATGGCGGTCACGGCCATGATAACTCCAAGTGGCGGGGGCCAAAGGACAAGCGCTGGGAGGGGATGACACCCGAGGAGCGCGAGAAGTTCCGCCAGGATATACGCTCGCGGTGGTGCGGCTCCCAAGCGCCGGCCAATGAAACCAAGGAGCAGGCCTGATGGCGCCGAATTCCGCACAACTGCCTGAATGGGGGCGGCCCCACAATGTCGGAAGAAAGGGAGGACGCATTGCCATCGGCCATCGCCGAAGAACCGCGTGACGGAGAGTGCCCAGATGAAAGCGATTGTCTACGAACAATACGGACCACCGAGTGTATTGCAGTTCAGGGAGATTTCCACTCCGGCCGCCGGGGACGATGAAGTCCTGATCAAAGTTCGCACGGCTTCCGCCAATCCTCTTGACTGGCGCGTCATGGGCGGCATGCCGTTGCCCCTTCGCCTCGTCGTCGGAATGCGCAAGCCATCGCTTGCGCGGCCGGCGCGCCCAGGCGTTGATGTGGCCGGCGTGGTTGAAGCAGTGGGCGGCAACATCACGCGGTTCAAACCAGGCGACCAGGTTTTCGGGATGTGCAAAGGCGCCTTTGCCGAGTATGCCTGTGCCCGTGAGTCGGAATTAGCAATGAAGCCGGAGAACATGAGCTTTGAACAGGCGGCATCCGTGCCCATAGCGGCGGTCACTGCGCTGCAGGGGCTTCGAGACAAGGGACGGATTCAACCGGGGCATGAGGTCCTCATCAACGGAGCGGCAGGAGGCGTGGGCTCCTTCGCCGTGCAGATCGCCAAATCGTTCGGAGCGGAGGTGACCGGCGTATGCAGCACAAGAAATGTGGAGATGGTCCGGTCGATCGGCGCGGACCACGTGATTGATTACACGCGGGAGGATTTCGCCAGGAGCGGAAAGCGTTACGATCTGTTTCTCGACTGCCATGTGAGCCATTCATTGTGGGATTGCAGGCGCGTGCTGAATCCCGGGGGGCTATACGTGCTTGTCGGGGGCCCGACCGGTGGTTTGATCGCCGCCCTGGTTGGTTTTTTCGAGGCGCTTTTCATCATGTTTGTGTTGTCGCCGTTCGTCAGCCGGAAGCTGGCCGTCTTTATCGCCAAGATGAACAAAGAGGACCTGAACTGCCTGCGCGAGCTCATGGAGGCCGGCACAGTGAGGCCCGTGATCGACAGGCGTTACAGCTTGCGCGAGGTTCCCGAGGCGATCCGGTATCTGAAAGAAGGCCACGCCCGGGGGAAAGTCGTCATCACGTTGGAATAACAACAAAATGCCAACAGGCCCTCTACACAAACGATCAGCAGACGGGAACCCCCATGAGTGCCAGATCTGCCCGAAATCGGCCCACCAGCCCGTATCGGGTTGATTTCAAATCTGTTACATGAATTTCAAGAGTTTTTCACAACGCGCGCTTGCAAAATCCTGCTCTTTCATGTAGTTTACTAACCAGTTAGTCAAAATGACTGCCACCGCTCCAACCCGTACGCAATCCGAACGCGCCGACCAGACCCGCGCCCGCATCCTTGAAGCCGCCGTCCATGAGTTCAGCGCCAACGGACTCGCCGGCGCCCGCACCGAACAGATTGCCGAAGCCGCCGGCGTCAACAAGGCCCTCCTCTACTACTACTTTCAGGGCAAGGAGGCTCTCTATGCCGCGGCCCTTGAAACCGTGGCCGGGCGAATGGCCGCCATCGGTATGCGGGTATTGGCCCTGGAGTCCTCGGCGGGCGAGCGGCTGCTCCGTTTTGCACTCAACCACTTTGATCGCATCTACTCCCAGCCGGTCTTCCAGAAGCTGATGCAGCAGGAGATGATGCGCTTCCGCAAAGGCGAGTCGAACGCCATGAGCCCATTGGTCGAGAAGCTCTTCCGGCCGCTGCTGGACAGAATGCTTGCCGTGGCGGAGGAGGGAATTCGCTCGGGGGAGCTGATTCCGGTGGAAAGTTCGCAGGTGATTTACGCCGCGTTGGGGCCCAATGTCTTCTATTTCCTCTCCTCGCCCATGATGCGTCTGATCGGGGAAACCAATCCCTTCGAGCCGGCCGCGCTGGAGTTTCGCCGCAAAGCAGCCGTCGAGTTTCTCGGCCAGGCTATCTTCATCGACAGGGAGCACGGCGCGCGCGTAGCCGCCCAGGTGCTCGAGTCCACTCCCATGCCCCTTAACGCCGGGACTGAGCGTCCCGGTCTCTCACCCCTGAGCCAGTTTTTAGCTCCACATTCAGGCGAGACAGAGGGGCAAAGTGCTGTCGCGGAAGAATCTGGATAATTAACATTAAGTTAATTAATTAGCCACAGTTAACAACGTGTGGTATAATTAGCTTGAGGCGACCTGTGAGCTGTTCGGCGGACGCTGGCAAGAGAACTGATGTTGCCTTCCGCGACCGTCGAACCCTCGAACGGCAAGATCGAAATGAACGTACCGAATTCATATGAAGTGAGGCGCAAGTGAACGCACGCAATCGAGTTTTCCTCATCCTGGGCTTGCTCACTGTCGGGTCGCTGATCTGGTACTTCGTCACGGTGCGGCCGACAGACGACATGCAGTTGATCGGCACGGTCGACGCCAACGAGGTAGTAGTGAGCGCCAAAATCCCGGGCCGCATCCAGACCCTCACTGTCGACGAGGGCCAGGAAGTCAAGGCCGGCCAGCTCATCGCCGTCATCGAGAGCGACGACCTGCAGGCTGCGCGCAAGGCCGCCGAGGCCACCGCGGCCAGCCAGCAGTTCAAGCTGGGCGAAACCGTCGAGACCGAGCGCCAGACCCGCGGCGAAACCGGCAGCGCCACCGGCAACGCCGAGGCCCAGCTCCTGGCCGCAAAGGCCTCGCTGGCCCAGGCGCAGGCCAATTACGAACACCAGCAGGCCGACACCAGCCGCACCGTGGCTCTGGCCGATCAGGGCATCATGAGCGAGCAGGCCAAAGACGACGCCGCCACCAGCCTGCAGGCCGCCAGGGCGGCCGTCGATGCGGCCAGGGAAACCGTCGTCGCCGCCGAGGCTTCGCTGCGCCAGGCCCGCGCCCATGAGCTGCTCACCAACGTCGCGGCCCGCACCGTCGACGAGACCCGCAACCAGGTCGCCAACGCCCGCGCCCTGGCCGACCAAGCCAAAGTCGAGCTGGGCTACTCGCAAGTTTTCGCCCCGGTCAGCGGCAAGGTCAACGTCCGCGCCGCCCGCCAGGGCGAAGTG
>JBEKZR010000013.1:0-24471 GCA_049509715.1 Occallatibacter sp.
ACACCACCACCCCCATCCGCAAAGGCGCGCGCGTGGCCGAGTACACCGGCCGCCGCCTCACCAGGGCCGAGGCCGACGCCGCCTACAAAAACTCGCCCATCACCTATCTGTTTGGACTGGGCGACGGCGAGATGGTCATCGACGGACACGGCACGGCCATGTTCATCAACCACAGTTGCGACCCCAACTGCGAGACCAGCGAGGTGGACGGCCGCATCTGGATCAATGCCATCCGCAACATCGCCGCCGGCGAGGAGATCACTTACAACTACTGCCTTTACGACAGCGGTCCCGGCGACGGCGATGCCCTGTGCAACTGCGGCGCAGCCAAATGCCGCGGAACCATGTACTCCGAGGAAGAGATCAAGCGCCGCAATGCGGCCGGCACGAATACCCTCAAGATGGCAGTAAAGAAGAAGCGCGCCAAGCGCAAGGCGGACACGAGCGCCAAACCTGCATAAGTGTAAGCTCTGGACCTTTATCGCGATGATCCAGGTGCGGCGAAGCCGTTTTCCACCCCCTCGCGCCCCCACCCCGGAACGATACAATCGCCTCTAGGCTACCGGAAACCCCGGAAGGCCTCAGGAGCGCGTTCACCCATGGGCTATCAGGTTCTGGCCAGAAAATACCGTCCGCAGCGCTTTGCCGACGTGGCCGGCCAGGATCACGTCACCCGTACCCTGCTCAACGCCCTCAGCCAGAACCGGATCGCGCACGGCTACATCTTCAGCGGCCATCGCGGCATCGGCAAAACCACCATCGCGCGCATCGTGGCCATGGCGCTGAACTGCCGCACCGAGGTGGGCGCGCCGGCCCGGCCCACGCACGAGCCCTGCGGCGTGTGCGATTCCTGCGTCGAAATCCGCCAGGGCAACGCCGTTGACGTGATCGAGATCGACGCGGCCACCAATCGCGGCATCGACGAGATTCGCGAGCTGAGGGACGCCGCCCGCTACTCCCCGGCCCGCGACCGCTACAAAATCTACATCCTCGACGAGGCCCACCAGATCACCGAAGCGGCCTTCAATGCGCTGCTCAAGACGCTCGAAGAGCCTCCGGCGCACGTCATCTTCATGATGGCCACCACGCAGCCGGAGGATATTCCCCAGACCATTCGCTCCCGCTGCCAGCACTTCAGCTTTCACGCGGTCAAATTCGACGACATTCTGGCGCAGTTGAAGATGATTGCCGGCGAAGAGAAGGTCGAAGCGGAGGAGGCCGCGCTGGCGCTGCTGGCCGAGGCCGGCGACGGCTCCATGCGCGACGCGCTCTCCATCATGGACCAGGCCATCGCCTCCGCTCCGGTGGAGAACGGCCGCCCGGTGCTCTCCGCGGCGCAGATTCGCGAGCTGATGGGCGCAGTTCCCAACGCGGTCTTCGAGCGGCTGCTGGAGGCCGTGGCCGCCGGGCAGAGCGCTGAGCTGATGGAGCAATTGAACCTGCTCATCAATGCCGGCCACAACCCCTCATCGTTGGCCCGGCAAATGGTCCGTTACCTGCGCAATACGCTCATGGCTAAGCTGGGTGGCGAGCAGACGGAACTGCTGCAGATCTCCGGCGACGAGCGCGCCCGCGCCACCCGCACAGCCCTCCTGTTCACCGAGGAGGAGTTGACCCGCAATCTGCAGATCGTCCTGCGCACCTTCGACGACCTGAACTATCGCCAGGAGCAGCGCTTCCACCTGGAACTGGGCCTGCTCAAGCTGATCCACGCCCAGCGGCTGCTGCCGATCGAAGAGCTTCTGAGCGGTGTGGCGACTGGCGCTCCACCTAGCTCTGGAATCCGCGGCGCTGCCGCGCCTTCCGCTCCACGCACAACAGCAACCCCATCGCACCCGGCTCCAACCTCCGCCGCATCACCGCCAGCTCCAGCCATCTCGCCTTTTGGGCCGGTTGGCGGTAGCCGGAGCTCGAGCCCCAGAGTGGATTCAGGAGCCAAGCCGGATTCGGCAGCCGGGCCGGTCGCCACGATGGAGCGTCCATTCCCCGCCGCCGCAACTCCGGCCACCGGCTACACGGCAACGCTAACTGAAGGCGCGCTGGCCAAAGCCCCTGAAGCCGCCGCGCCATCCTCGGGCGCTCCCAGCATTGAATCCCTACGCCACGCCATCGGCTCCGCGCTGGCCGCAGGCGGGCACACATCAGCCGCCCAGTTGCTCGACTCGGGCGCATGGACCCTCGATGGCGCCAACCTGCGCATCGAAGTAGCCAGCATGGGCAAAAAGATGCTCAGCCTGACGGTCAATGCCGCGGCAGAGAAAATCATCCGCCAGGAGTTGCAACGGCTGGGCGCGCCCATCCGCTTCCTGGTCATTCCCGGCGCTGGGAGCGACGCGCCTGCTCCGGCCGCGATCTCCGCGCCCTTGGCCGGCAGCATTCAGGAGGCCGCGCTCAGTAACCCCTTAGTCCAGAGGGCACAGGATATCTTCAAGGCTCAGGTGCGCAGCGTTGTCGATCTGCGCCAAAAGTAAACGCACGCTGCAGCGAGGTTAAACGCGATGATCAATCCCCTCAAAATCTCGGAGATGCTTTCCCAGGCCAGCCAAATGCAGGAGGAGGTCCAGCGCAAGTTGAGCGAGACGGTGGTGGAGGCAACCAGCGGCGGCGGCGCAGTAACCGCGACCATGAACGGCAGGAAACAGCTCCTCAAGCTCCGCATCGATCCCTCGGCGGTCGTCGGCCTCGGTGGCGGCCAGCCCGACGTAGAGATGCTCGAGGACCTGGTAGTGGCCGCGGTCAACGAAGCCGGGCGCAAGGCCGATGAGGTCATGAAGTCCAGTGTGCAAGGGATGCTAGGCGGGCTCAAGCTGCCGGGGCTTGGCTGATCGAGAGAGATCCGAGATCAGGAGTGTTTCAGTTGCCGGCATCGCTTATCAGACGCAATAGGAGAGCTTATGGCACGAACTTTGCTTGGTTCCGCTATCGCGATCGGAATCATATCCGCCAGCGTCATTGCACAGGCGGAGGGACCGACGACGATAGTCAATGTAGGTCTTTTGAATGGAGAGCCGCTTCCAGGAATTGTGCTATTGGTAAACCCCGGCAGTATCCTTGATTCCAAGGCGTTCATCACGGATGTCAAGGGTCAGGCATCAATACCCCACATGGATTGCAAGATATGCACAATATCCGCTTTCGACACGCGGCATCTGTTCTATGACAAAACCTCTGAATTCGACGGTCGTAGCACCTCCGTTACTCTCCTACTAAGAATCCGGCCTGTGATCGACAGAATCGGAATTCCAGGGTCGATTCAAGCCAATCTTGTGGTTTATGGACCTAGCGGCGTACCATTGCAAAACCAAAATGTTGTAGTTCGTCCAACTATGATCGTTTTGGGCACAGACGCGGATTACAAAGGAGTTATTGATGTCACAACGGATTCGAAGGGTCTGATTATTGTAGCGCTCGTTCCCGGCGAATATGTTGTCGCCACGATCATAGATGGAAAACCTTGGGAAACTGCATTTGAGGTCTATAAAAGTAAAATTAAATGCCGAGCTAAGTCGCGTAGTTGCATTGATCCATCGTTTCGACCTTCGCCACCTACGCAAAATGTGGAGGCACATTTATCGGCAGTGGACCCTATTTCAGAGTAACGCAAAATTGGCCTGGAGCCAGGAGGCGCAAACCTTGTCACGTTATGCCGAGCCGATGGACCGGCTCATTGAAGAGTTGAAAAAACTTCCCGGGGTGGGCGCCAAGAGCGCCCAACGCTTTGCCTTCCATATCCTGCGCTCCTCGGACGACGATGCGGCAGCGCTGGCCGAGGCGGTCCGCGGCCTGAAGGCCAGCCTGCGCCTGTGCTCCATCTGCAACAATGTCACCGACATCGATCCTTGCGTTTACTGCACCAGTCCCACCCGCAACCAGCGCCTGGTCTGCGTGGTGGAGGAGCCCAGCAACATCGCCGCGGTGGAGCGGACCAGGAGCTACCAGGGCGTCTACCACGTACTCCATGGAACTCTCTCGCCCTTGCACGGCATGGGGCCTGACCAGTTGCGCACAACCACTCTGGTGGCCCGCGTCGCACGCGGCGAAGTGGACGAGGTCATCGTGGCCACCAGCCCCACTCTGGAAGGCGAAGCCACCGCCCACTGGCTCGCCAGCGCCCTGCGCCCCCTCCATGTCCGAATCACCCGCATCGCCACCGGCGTCCCTGCCGGCAGCGACATCGAGTATGCCGACGAAGTGTCGATGGCCCGCGCCATGGACGGCCGCCGGGAGCTCTAAAAAATATCGATAACTGGGGTGATGTAAAACATTGTTTTACTGGTGCCCGGAGGGGGATTTGAACCCCCACGACTCGTTAGAGTCTGCGGATTTTAAGTCCGCTGCGTCTGCCAGTTTCGCCATCCGGGCTGCGAAGGAATGGCCTATACCCTTTATGGTACCCGAGGCGCCAGAGATACTTCGGCGGAACACGAGGTCCGCCAGGCTCTTCGCTGGAACAGCAAGAAACCTGGTCAGCGGGCGCCTCCCGGACCGGCCCAAACCCTGAGCTAAAAGCGCCTACTGAGCCCTGCGGAAGCAGATGTTCTCGCCGTCCAGGCGGTATTCGGCTGAGCAGACGTCGCCGCCGCAGATCATGGTCTCTCCACCGCAAAGCTGACGGCGCGTAATCAGCCCCAGGGTCCCGCAACGGGGGCAGGACATGACGGCCACGAACGGGTTCTGCGCATGACCCAGCTTGGCCTGGTTTTCCAGCACGAAAACCGTTCCGGGATCCATTCTTTCGGGAATCCATTCTTCCAGAAACTGCAAGTTGGTTGACATCCTGCCCTCCAATGGGTTGATGTAACCGAGCCGCGTCCCATGCTTTGGGCCGGCTCCGTTGTGCAACAACAGCAGGCTGCGAATGGCATTCCGGGGGCTGGGGGACCACCGGACGAACTCAGTGTTGACTTAGACGTGCAGGCAAGTCAACCGGAATCGAAGCCGGGGAGTATCGAGGGGGATTCCTCACCCCCCACCCCAGCGGCGAAGTGGGTGCCGGGAACCCCCTGGGGTCGTGGCATCGCCGAGGACCCGGCCGGCAATGGAAAACCTCCCCTTACCGCGAGGCAACCGCGCCTGTTTTGCCCTGGGAACCGGCAAACTCGTCGATCGCCTTGTAGGTCTCCTCGTTGCGCAGGATGGCCTCGACGTACTCGCGGGTCTCGGTGAATGGAATGGATTCCACAAACTCGTCGATGCCGCTGTAGGGGCCTGCAGACTGCCAGTCCACAACCCGGTCGTCGCCCGCGTCGTAGGCCGCCAAGGCATACTCTGTCACGCCGCCGAACTTGTCCACGGTCTTGCGCAGGTAGCGCGTGCCCAGGCGGATGTTGGTGGCCGGGTCAAGCAGGTGAAAGGTCTCGAAGTGGCTGATTCCCTCCTCGTGCGCTAATGCCTTGCCCACCGATGGCAGCAACTGCATCAGGCCGCAAGCGTTCTTGGGAGAGATAGCCGAGGGGTTGAACTCCGACTCCTGGCGAATCAGGGAAACCACCAGATAGGGGTCGAGGTTGTTCTTTGCCGACTCGGCCTGGATTGTTTCCCACCACGGCTCGGGAAAAAGTATCCGCCAGTACGCCAGCGGGATGGACTTAATGGAGGCCGTTGCGGCATAGGGCAGAGCCCGCTTGAGCACGCGCATGGCGCGAAAGTGCTCGTCATAGGAGGCATAGATTTGCGCCTCGGCCAGGGCGCTCCAGGACGAAGAGTCGGGATCGGCTGCAATCTCCCGCGCGATGTAGTCGTTCAACCCTGCATTGGCCAGCAGCCGCGCCTTGGCCAGGTGCGGGCTTTCGGCGGGAAAGCTCGCCTCCAGGGGAGGCACGGAGGGAGCCTGCAAGCGATCCAGCTGCGGTTGCGCCACTGGTTGGGCATTGCCCAGCGCAGCCAGCCGTTCCCGGGCCATCTGAGCATAGAAGTAGTGCTGGTAAGCGCGGATGATCGCGCGGTAATTGGCGGCCGCCTCTGCCGGCTTGTGATCCTGCGTCTCATAAAGCCTTCCCCGCCAATAGATGGCGGCAACCGTCTCTGCGGCGCCGGGATATAGCCGGATCTGCTCGTCGAACAGGCGCGAGGCGTCGGCGTAACGTCCCTGACGGTAGCTGAGCCAGCCGGCCCGCCAGTGTGCAGCTAGGGCATAGGCGTTCTCGGGAAAGTGGGTGGCAAGATAGCTGTAGTACTCGACCGCGGCCGGATACTCGCGGCGCAGCATGTACATGTTGCCGCTTGAGTAGAGCGCCTCCGCCAGCCACTGACTGCGGGGGAAGTTCGCCTCCATCTGGGTAACGATCTGCTGCTGATAGTCCACGTCGTTCCGGTTCCGGGCCAGTTCCATCAACAAATACAGCCGCCGGGCGCCGTTCTCGTCCCGGGTGTCGGCCAACGCCTCTACTTCGGCTGTGCTCAGCCGCTTCAGCTTCAGGTCGCAGGCAGCCGCGGCCACGGCGAACCCGTTGCGGGCCTGCGCATCCAGGCGGGCGTCGCGGGCCAGGACGCGGTATTGTTCTGCGGCCTCCTCGTAGTGCCCACCGTTGTAGTAGGCATTGCCCAGGCTGCGCAACTCTGCCGAGGTCAGGGTCGACTCGGCGCCCATAGCCGTCAGCTTGGCGCGCGCAATCTCCGCCTCGGGACTCAGCGGGTGGCCCAGCAACAGGCGTTTGAAAATCTCCTCTGCATCCCCGGTCCGCCCCAGCGCGAACACGACTTGACCTTCCGCGAGTTTGTAGCCGGGACGGTTCGCGGCCTCTGTCTCTTCGGCGGCCGCCAGCGCCTGCCGGGCGCCAGCCACATCCTTCATGGCCAGCAGCACGTTGGCCTCCAGCTCCGGCGCCTCGTCGGCAAATATGCTGTCGGGATAGCGGCCTGTGAAGCCGTGCAGCAAGGCTTCGGCAGCGGCGTCGTTGCCCGCTTCATGGTTGGCCCGCGCGCCCAGAAACTCGGCGTAGTCGGCCAGCTCCTGGCCGGCCTGGTGAGCCTGGCGAAACTCGGCAACCGCCTCCTCATAGCGCTTGTCCAGCAGATAAGCGTGGCCCAGCGCCAGATAGGCGGCTGCCGCGGCCTCGCCGTTGTGTTGATGCGCGTACTTGGTCACCCCGGCGTAAGCCGCCGGCGTGCGCATAGTGGCCAGTTGCTGGGCCATGGGACGTAGCTCCGTCGAGACGACAAAAGCCTGCTTGATGCGCGCAACCCGAGCGGCTCGCGCGGCCTTGCTGGCTTGCTTCTTCCTCTTCTTGCCCGCCTCGGCCGCTTTCTTCGTCTTTGTGACCTTGGCTCCAGCGGAACCGGCCGGCTGCGTAGACGAATTGCCGGAGGTTTGAGCGGGGACAAGAGTCACCGCCATCAGCACGGCCATCGGCATGGCCAGCCAGCGCGCTGGCCGCGGAATGGAATTCAAGGAAGTCGCAACACTCATGTTTTCACTCTAAGCTGCTTTCGCCAGCCGGTGTCCCACGGGAACCAGACGTGTAACCGCAAATTGCGCGAATCTGGCTCCAAGCACCCGCTCCGGTATTCCGGATGTCGAAACCCGCCCGTTTGGTTCCCTGCCCCGCCGTCCTTTACACTCATCTTTAGCAGCCCTGGCGCTCACCGTTAACCGGCCCCAAGGAATTCCGCAACCAACCCCCATGCCGGCCATCCAATCGATTGCAGGACAACTCGAGCCGCATCCCGACGTAGCCCTGGTCGCGAGGGTGCGCGGCGGTGATGTCTCTGCCTACGATACGCTGGTACGCAAGTACGAGCGCCAGATCTTCCGCATTGCGCAGCACATTACGCAAAACCGCGAGGATGCTGAAGACGTGATGCAGGACGCGTTTCTCAAGGCGTATGAGAAGCTCGACCAATTTCAGGGGAATTCGAAGTTTTACACATGGTTGGTTCGAATTGCAGTCAACGAAAGCCTGATGCGGCTGCGCAAGCGGCGCACCGGCAAGATGGTCTCGATCGACGAGGAGATCGAGACTGCGGAGGGCAGCGTCCCTCGCGACCTGGCCGACTGGGCTCCAGATCCGGAGCAGAACTACGGCCGGGCCGAACTCAACAGAATCCTGGAAAAGACCATCAAGGGGCTGCCCCCGGGGTTCAAAGTGGTGTTCGAACTGCGCGATGTGCAGGGACTTTCCACCGAGGACACGGCCGAAGCCCTTGGCCTGAGCATCCCCGCCGTCAAGTCGCGACTCTTGCGCGCCCGGCTGCAACTGCGCGAACGTTTGAGCCGTTACTTTCACAGGAAGAAGGGGGTTGAAAAGTGACTTGCAAAGAGTTTCTCGCCCTTCTCGACGACCTGATCGACGATACGGTGACTACCGAAACGCGCACAGAACTGCAAACCCACCTGGGCCGCTGCGGGCACTGCGAGGTGATTCTCAACACTACGCGCAAGACCATTGAAATCTACCGTTCCCACGAGATCTACGACCTTCCCGCCGGCCTCCGCGAACGCCTCCACGCCGCCATCATGGCCCGCTGCAAGAAAGGCTGTTGACCGCTGGCACCCCACCCGCCGCATGATTTATCCTCAGAATCAGTATGAAACTCACATACACGCTTCTTACGCCCGCTCTGGCCGCGGCCTTTGCCGCCTCGGCGCTTGCCCAAACCTCATCGAACAGCCTGCCCGACGCGCCACAGGCCACCGCCGCCGCTCTTATCCATCCCAATGGGCCGACCGTGGTCATGGACACCTCGATGGGCCGCATCACCTGCCAGTTTTTTCAAAAGCAAGCGCCCAAAGCGGTGGCCAACTTCATCGGTCTGGCCGAGGGCACTAAGGATTGGACCGACCCCGCCACCAAAACCAAGCAGCACAACAAACGCTACTACGACGGCACCATCTTCCATCGCGTCATTCCCGATTTCATGATCCAGGGCGGCGACCCCACCGGCACCGGTATGGGCGACCCCGGCTACGCCTTCGCGGACGAGTTCGACCCGAATCTGAACTTCGACCAGCCTGGCCGGCTGGCCATGGCCAACTCCGGCCCCAACACCAACGGAAGTCAATTCTTCATTACAGAACAGGCATACGACTCGCTCAACCAGCACTACACCCTCTTCGGCCAGTGCGACGAGCCCAGCGTCCTGGTGGTCAAGACCATCGCCCGGGTGCAGCGCAACCGCAACGACAAGCCGCTGACGCCGGTGGTGCTCAAGAAGGTCACCATCGTGCGCGAGGGGCGGCCGCTGCCGCCACTGCCGAACGCCGCGCCTCGCAAGAAGATTGCACTTGCTCCAGATGTGGTGGAGAAACTGGTCACATATCATCCTGCACCGGAGAAGCCAGGAGATGTGCGGCAGTCTGGCACTGTAGTGCTCGATGCGTTGATAGATGAGAAGGGTGATGTCGAGTCACTTCACGTCATGAGTGGTCCGGTAATGTTGCAGCAGGCTGCATTGGATGCGGTCAAGACATGGCGCTACAGGCCGTTTTTGCTAAGCGGCGTGGCGATTGCCGTGAAAACCGAGATCAGCGTTACGTTTAAGTAATCGATTCGCAGGTGCCCCAGACCCCGATTCTGGGACCTGGGAATCTATCGAACATACACACTTACTCACACAGAATCCAGGAGCTTTTCATGGCATTATTACCAGGAACCTACGCCGTCTTCTCGACCACCGAAGGCAAGATCACTGTCCGCCTCTTTGAGGCCGACGCGCCCATCACCGTCAAGAACTTCATCGAACTGGCCGAGGGCGCGAAGGAGTGGACTCACCCCGCCACCCGCGCCAAGTCCAGCACCAAGCTCTACGACGGAACCATCTTCCACCGCGTCATTCCCGATTTCATGATTCAGGGCGGCGACCCCGCCGGCACCGGCATGGGTGGCCCCGGATACCGCTTTCAGGACGAGACCAAGGGCTCTCCGCACAAGTTCGACAAGCCCGGCAAACTGGCCATGGCCAACTCCGGCCCCAACACCAATGGCTGCCAGTTCTTCATCACTGTCGCCCCCACCCCCTGGCTCACCGGCAAGCACACCATCTTTGGCGATGTGGTTGAAGGCCAGGAGATTGTTGTGAAGATATCCAAAGTGCCCCGGAATTCGCAGGACAAGCCGAACAAGCCCGTAGTCCTCGAGTCGGTCGTCATCGAGCGCGTCAGCTAGGCCGGTTATCGAATCAATAGCCAGGAAGCCGCGCGGACTGCGCGGCTTCCTGGCTTTATGGGTCTGGTAAGTCAGCGTGAATGCGTCAGTGGCTGCTCCCTGGGCCCCACTGGATCTTCAGCCCCATGCGGATCGTCATTGGCAGGCTGGGATAACCGATGGGCGCGATGTGCTGCTCGCTGAGCAGGTTTTCTCCCTGGCTGTAGATGCCCAGCCACGATAGCAGACTGTAGCTTGTCCCCAGGTCCAGCTTGGCGTAGCCGTGATCGAGATTGCGGTTGGGCAGGAGCAGTGTGTCTCCATAGTTGGCGTCAAAGAGGAAGGTGGAGTCGTCGCTGCGGCTGGCAAAAGCCGAGGTGAAGATCGTGGTGAGCTTCCGCTCCGCGTAGGTGGCCGCAAAGAAGCCCGTGTGCGGCGCACGGCGGAAGGGCCGTGCGCCCACCAGCGGCGAGAAGGCGCCCATGGGAATGCCGCCGAACGTGGGTGCGTAGCCCCCCGTCAGGGCCACATTGTCGCTGTCGAACGAGCGTTGCACCACGGCATCCAGATAAGTGTAGCCGCCGCGCAGGAAGATGTTCTTGCCGATCCCGCCGTCGACTGTCGTCTCTACGCCCTGGGCGCGAAAAGCCTGGGTGTTGACATCCAGCCCAATGTCGTCGGTGTAATAGTAGCCAAGATCGGCCGCCGTCAAGCCGGGAATCAGGTTGAGCAGTTCGGGGGCGGGGACAGACTCGATCTCCTTGCCAAACTGATTGTGAAAATAGCTGGTGCGGAAGATCAGGTGTTCGTCGAGGAATGCCTGCTCCAGGCCGCCTTCATAGGTTCTTGTCGCCGGAGCAGCCAACGGGCCGATGTGCAGTTGCTGGGGAGTGACGCCGTTGCAGGTGGTGCAAGTAGCAAGAAAGGTGTAGAGCGAGTAGACCTGATCGTCCAGCGAGGGCTCTCGCACTCCATCTCCGTAGTTGAACAGGATGCGCGTTCCGCTGAAGATGCCCTGGCGCGGGCGCAGGGCGTAGTACGAAACTCCCGCGCGCGGCGAGGTATCGATTCCGAAGAGCGAGTTTTTCTCCAGGCTTCCGCCCAGCGTGTAAAAGAACCGGCTCTTGAAGTCCCCATGCACGCTTGCCAGATATTCGTAATTGGTGCGCTCGACTACATCGTCCGTTCCATAGAGTGGATATACATACGATCCGCGCTCATCTTCATAATGAAAGCCGATCAACGCGGTCAAATGGGGAGTAAATCTGTAATCGCCCTGGTAGACGAGTTGATCGCGATTGTTGACATACTGGTCCCCGCTCGGATAGGTCCCCGCATAGTCCAGAATCGCCTGACCCGTGACGGAATAGCCGTTGGCCCCGGTGATGGTCACCAGGTCCCCCAGGCTGTCTCCATAGGCATCGAAATCGCCGCTGCCTTGCTGCGCCCATTGCGTGTACTGTTCGCGCTTCCGCGTCAGGCCGTAGCGAAGCGTGTTGTGAAATGCTGCCGTGGTCTGGTTGTCGATCGACGCGCTCACAAAAAGGTCCTGGTCCTTCTGCGTCGCATCATCCGTGACGTGATAGAAGTCCCACGCGTTTGGAACTCCAGTCGCATCCACTCCATAGTGCAGCGTGGCGCGAATCTGCGTGGTCCCGCTGAGCTGCCAGCCCACGTTGGCCGCCGTGGTGGCCACGTGGTACTCATCCATCGGCAAGGCGTTTCCGGTCTGCAGCCAGCTGAAGGCGCCCAGATAATCGAATTTGTTGTGAGAGCCGGCCACTTCGAGTTCCTCGCGCGAGGTGTTGAAGTTGCCCGCATCGCTCTGGAAGAGAATAGAGGGAAAGCTGGTGGTGCCGCGCGGGGTGGTCAGGCTGACCACGCCGCTGCCTGCATCCGCGCCATAGAGGTTGGAGTCAGGGCCGCGATAGACCTCGGCGCGCTCAATGGCCGTCGTGGACAGCGGGCCGAAGTCGAATTGCCCGCCCATATCGTCGACGCTCACTCCGTCCAGCAGGATTTTGTTCGCGTTCGAGTTGCCGCCGCGGACAAACAGCGCGGTTTGCGCGCCAAGCTGGCCGTCCTGCACCATAAACGTTCCAGGCATCAGCCGTAGCGCGCTCACAAAGTCATCACGCAGGGCCAGATCCAACGGACCCAGTACGCTGGTGGCGGCGCTGGTCTGCGGCTGTGGCGTGGGGCTCCCGGTCGCGGTCACCACTATCGACTCTCGCACCCACTCCGGTTCGAGCACTAAGTTGCGCTCGATGTTGTCGAGCTGGCCGGCGTAAAAGCCCGGCGTCTCCAACTGCCGGAAGCTCTTGGCCGAAACCACCAGGAAAAAGCGCCCGGTTGCCCCGGTCAGAATCTGAAAGCTGCCGTCGGCTGTGGAGACAGCGGTGGCAACCACTTTTCCGTTGCTGACCAGAACTACATTGGCACCGGTAACCTTGGCGCCGGAGGCGTCGGTAACTACGCCGTGGATGGACGCAGCCGGGCACACCGCGCCGAACGCGCTAAGGAGAATGGCGGTGAAAATTGGGGGCAACGCGCGCCTCAGGCGAGTGCGCAGAAATGCGGAAATTGACATAATGACTCCTTCGTTCCCCTCGGAACGCAAGCGGGTTAAAAGCGCCGAGGACCGGTCTCCTGACTTGCGCCTT
Source organism: Occallatibacter sp. (assembly GCA_049509715.1). Lineage (GTDB taxonomy): Bacteria > Acidobacteriota > Terriglobia > Terriglobales > Acidobacteriaceae > Telmatobacter. The sequence continues at coordinate 12,746 of JBEKZR010000013.1, forward strand.
CTCCAGCCACCTTCCCAAAAGCACGCCCCAAAGGGCTTGCCTTCAGTGGTTTCCTCGGGCCGTCCGCGCTGCGCGGAACAGCCTTAGCTGAAATCCTGCCCTCATCCGGTGACCCTGTACGACGGGCACCGGGGCAGGGGCGCTCACAGTTGCGGGGCAGTGGCGGAGTTTCACCGCCTTCCCGAGCATCCTGACGATTGCCGTGGTGAACTGCGCTGCCCCTCGAGGGAGCAGCCGGTGTGTCATGGAACAATTTCCATGACATCAACTTTTATAAACGGGCGCGGGGCGCCAAGTCAAAGCGCGCAAAGTCACATTTCGCAAAGCCGAACCCGCGAACTCAATGCGCTAGGCCAGTTGGCCCTGCAGGCCGATGTCGAGAATCTGCGAAAGAAGCAGTGGTGACCCCGGGAAGACTCGAACTTCCGACACGCAGTTTAGGAAACTGCTGCTCTATCCACCTGAGCTACGGGGCCACTTTCATATAAGGTTAGCATCAGACGAGTAACGCGTACACGCACCGCGCCCACCGCATATTCCACCGCGCAAGCCCCTATCTCCACCGGAAGATACGCAGAGAAACCGCAAACGGCGCCACGAACCACGCCAGCAGAATCCCCACCGGAACAATCATCTGTCCCAGGTTCATTCCTTGCAGCATGTTTCCGCGCATGGCATCAATGGCCGCCGTCAGCGGCAGCGCCCGCACCAGCGGTTGAATCACCGCCGGAAAGCGCGAGGCCGAAAAGAACACGCCCGACAGAATCCACATCGGGAGCATGACCAGATTCATCAGTCCCGAGGCAGCTTCCATGGTCTTGGCCCGCGAAGACACCAGTAGCCCCAGCGCTGAAAACGCAAGCGAAGTCAGCACGCACAGGAATCCCAACTGCCAGAGCGACCCGCGAAACGGCACTCCAAAAACCAGCCGCGCAAAGCCCAGAAACACCGCAACCTCGATGATCAGCATCAGCAGGCGCGACAGCAGGAACGAGGCCAGATACTGCCAGCGCGGCATCGGCGAAGCCACCATCCGCTTGAGCAGCTTCTTCTGCCGGGCTTCCACAATCGCAAAGCCCAGCCCCCACATCGCTGACCCCATCAGGTTCATGCCCAACAGGCCCGGCACCACGAAGTCGATATACCGCGACCCGGTCTCATGCACCAGCTGATTCCCGGCATGAACCGCCTCGCGCCGTCCCGCCGCCGTCTGAATCGCCCCATCGGCCACCAGACGCGCCGTCCGCGCATCGGGATTGGTGTCGTCGTACTTGTACGCCACGCCGTCCGGCCTTTGGATTGCCAGTAGCAGGATGCCTCCCGTGGCCAATGCATGAGTCCCAGCCGCCTCGTCCATCGTGGCCGCCGTCAGCCCCTTGTCCGCGGCCAACGCCTGCTTCAGTTGCGGTGTCGTTGCGCCCACCTGCAGCACATCCGCAGGCCGGTTGCGGAAGGCAATCCCCAGCCCCACCGCCAGCAAAATCGGAAAGATGAATATCCAGAAGATCGCCTCCGGTTCGCGCAGGATCAGCTTGAAGCGCACCATCGTCAGTTGATAGAGGCTGCTCATCTCCAGCTTATTCATCGCGCAGATTCCTTCCCGTCAGCTTCACAAAGACGTCCTCCAGCGTAGCCGAGTGAGTGCGAAACTCGCTCAGGTGCAGCCCCTGGCCCCGGAGCGCGGCAAAGATGCGCGGGACGGCTACGTGCAACTCAGTGACGGAGAGCCGGTGCAGCCCTTCATCCATGTGCAGCGACTGCACGCCGGAGATCGCCCTCAGCAGCTCCGCATCCACCACCGGGTGCCCCAGGTCCGGATTCTCGGGCCTGGGAATCGCGGGTGCCCCAGGTCCGGATTCTCGGACCTGGGAATCGCTCGATGCGCCCACGGCGAACTCCACAATGTCTTCCCCGCCCAGAGTCGCAATCAGTTGCTGCGGAGTCCCCAGCGCAATCACGCGCCCGTGATCCATGATTGCCACCCGGTCGCAGAGCCGCTCCGCCTCCTCCATGTAGTGCGTAGTCAGAATGATCGTCCGCCCCGTCTCTTTCAGCCCGTCCACCAGCTCCCACACGTGCCGCCGCGCCTGCGGATCGAGGCCCGTCGTCGGCTCGTCCAGAAACAGCAGCTCCGGGTCGCCCACCAGCGCTGTCGCCATCGCCAACCGCTGCTTCTGACCGCCCGAGAGCCCTCCCACGCGCGATCCCCGTTTCTCCTCCAGTTGCGCCGTTTGGACCGATTCCTCTACCGGGATTCCACGCTTGAAGAAACTCCGGAACAGCCGCAGCGTCTCTTCCACCGTCAGCTTGTCAGGAAACTGCGTCTCCTGCAATTGAATCCCGATGCGCTGCCGCAGCTCATCGGCGCCCGCGCGCCAGTTCAGCCCCAGCACTTCCACCGTCCCGTCATCGGGCGCGGTCAGCCCCTCGCAAATTTCAATGGTCGTCGTCTTCCCTGCCCCATTCGGCCCCAGCAGCCCGAAACACTCGCCCCGCGCCACCTCCAGGTCCAGGCCATCCACGGCCTTCACCTCCGCATAGGCCTTGCGAATCCCGCGCAGCAGCAGCGCAGGGCCATCTCCCTGGGCTCCTGATCCCGGAGCCAGCATACGATCTTTTTTCCCATCCCTCATCGCCCTAGACTACCGCATCTTCACCTTAACTCTGTTAATGAATCCGCGAAGATCCTCAGCCGGGCAACACAACCTGGGTGCCCCACCCTTGCTCCGCCGCGGCGAACCGCGGCGACATTTGCGGCCAGGGTGGGATTCGAGCCAGTTCCCCCCGCACCGCACTCCGGATAAACTAGATATATGGCGGAGATTCAGCGCAGAAAAACACCCACGGTCAAAATCAGTCACGTTCGCGTCGGATGGGAGGTCCCGGTCGTCGTCCAGTCGATGACCAACACCGACACGGCCGACATCCCCGGCACCATCGAACAGGTCGCGGCCCTCGCTCTGGCAGGCTCTGAGATTGTTCGCGTCACGGTCAACAACGAGGATGCCGCCGCCGCCGTTCCCCACATCGTCGAGGGCCTGGAGAAGCGCGGCCTTCGCGTCCCCATCGTGGGCGACTTCCACTACAACGGCCACCTGCTGCTCAAAAAGTTCCCCGCCGCAGCGCGCGCGCTGGCCAAGTACCGCATCAACCCCGGCAATGTCTCCATCGGCCGCAAGGACGACGACAACTTCCGCATCATGGTCGAATGCGCTGTCGAGAACCAGAAACCAGTCCGCATCGGCGTCAACTGGGGCTCGCTCGACCAATCCCTCCTCACCCGCATGATGGATGAAAACAGCCGTCAGCCCAACCCGCTCCCGGCGCGCGAGGTGATGATGGAGGCCATGGTGGTCAGCGCGCTCGACTCCGCCAAGGCCGCCGAGCGCTACGGCCTCGGCCACGACCAGATCATCCTCTCCGCCAAGGTCTCCGGCGTCCGCGACCTGGTCGACGTCTACACCAACCTCGCCGCCCGTTGCGACTACTCCCTCCACCTCGGCCTCACCGAAGCCGGCATGGGCTTGAAGGGCCTGATCGCCTCCACCGCCGGACTGGCGCCGCTTCTCTTGGCCGGCATCGGAGACACCATCCGCGTCTCGCTCACTCCCAGGCCCGGCGGCGACCGCACGGAAGAGGTTTTAGCCGCGCAGCAGATTCTGCAATCGCTCTCTATCCGCAGCTTCATGCCCCAGGTCACCAGTTGCCCCGGCTGCGGCCGCACCACCAGCACCTATTTCCAGGAGTTGGCCGAGCAGATCCAGACCTACCTCCGCGCCTCCATGCACGAGTGGCGCAAGCAATATCCCGGCGTCGAGGAACTCAAGGTTGCGGTCATGGGCTGCATCGTCAACGGCCCCGGCGAATCCAAGCACGCCAATCTGGGCATCAGTTTGCCGGGGACCTTCGAGGAGCCCAAAGCCCCCGTCTACATCGACGGCAAACTCTCCACCACCCTGCGCGGCGACACCATCGTCGCCGAGTTCAAGCAGATCCTCGACCGCTACGTCCAAACCCACTACGGGCCACGGGCATCGTAATAACCGCTACGGCGCGAGAAACGGGTTCTCGATCCGCACGCCGTCGACCACCTGGCCGTGTTGCAGGTCCTCTGTATACAGCGTCGTGCAGCCAGATTCCAACGCCGAGGCAATGATCAATCCGTCCCATATGGAAAACCCATATCTCTTGCACAGATCCAGTGCGCGCAGGTGGGTTTGCAAGCTGAGGGGTCTGGGATTCGGGCAGAGAATCACTATCTTTTCGACCGCCTCTTGAACCTCCGCCCATGTCATGGCGAGCTTGGACCGCGCAACGGACACGAATTCATTCAACACCTGTAGGCCGACAACTCCGCCGTCGAGCAGCAACTGCCGCGCAGCTGCGGTTCGAGCGTCCTCACGGCTATACGCGTATACCAGGACGTTGGTGTCGAGAAAGCTCTCCGCGCTCATTACTCGGCCATCTCCCGCTCCTTATCCATGCGCCGCATCCATTCACGCTCATGAATCTCTTCGCGATTGAATTTATAGCCTGGAGGAAGCGGCTTGGCAAGCCTGCGGATCGCTTCGAGCGCCTCCTGGCGTCTGCGGTCGCGGATGATTTCAAATGAGTCTTCCCCTGTCTGCCTGAACTGGAAATCCTCGTCGGGCGTTAGATTCATCTTTCTTATCAATTCGGCAGGAACGCGAAACGCGAAACTGTTTCCCCACTTTGCCAGCTTCATATCCAACCCCTCCTTGGATATACATTTTTATTGTATATCATTTGGGGCCGGATAGGGTAGTTTTTCTTCGCTTTCCTTCCCGGCGATTTCGCGCTACGATTGCGGCAGTTTCCCTGGAGGTTCTCGTGGTTTTGCGCCGGGTTGGATGGATCGCGCTTTTTGCCGCGGTTTCGCCCACGCTGGCCTTTGCCGCCGCGTCGAAGCCCTGCGTCACCGCCGACGAAGCCTCCAGAATGTTAAACAAAGACATTTGCATTTCAGCGCATATCTATGACGTCGTTCAACTTCCCGACGGTACCCGCTTCCTCGACGTCTGCACGCCACAGACCCCCGACGAAGCCTGCCGCTTCACCATCATGAGCCTGTGGGAAGACCGCGAAGAGGTCGGCGAGCTGCGCAAATACCGCGACATGGATGTGCAGGTTCGCGGCATCGTCCAGCCCATGCACGGCCGAGCCGGGATGGTGTTGAGCCACGCCCGCCAGTTCTACGGCGGCCCGCCCAAATTCAAGCCCAACCCCATGCTGGCGCACGGTTTCAACGCCGAGCAGAGCCGCCCTCCCGTCAACGACCCCAACCTGCGCTCCCAGGGTGGGCGCCGCGCCTTCATGAACACCCGCGACCAGGAGACCCGGCCCGCGAAATAAGCTCTTCGAAGCAGTTGCCCAGCGATAGATCTTCGCGACTGGGTTCCCTTTTCCCTGTTCCCTATTCCCTAGCCCCTGTTTCCGTCTCTTCCAGCGGCGGCGCAAACCTCGCCCCCATCCGCAGAATCACGCACGAGATGACTAGAAAGATCAGCGTGGCGCCCAGGCCCACCCGCAAACTCTTCGTGTGGTCTGAGATCGCCCCGATAATTTGCGGCGAAAACAAATCCCCAAAGAGGTGGATGCACAACAGATTGAACGAGATAGCCGTGGCCCGCACCGGCGCGGAAACCGAGTTCACGATGGCCGCGTTCAGCGGTCCGGTGTTAAGGAAGAGAAAGAACTCGGCGGCAAACAGCGCCGGAATGGCCCACGCGCGCGGCCCGAAGAAGACCAGCGCGCCGCACGGCAGGGTCAGCGCCACGCTCCAGAAAGACAGCAGATATAACGCGCGGTAATTCGTCCGCAGCCAGCGCTGCGCCAGCCATCCGCCCACCAGGGTTCCGGCAATCCCATCCACCACGGTGATACTGCCCACAACCCGGTCGGCGATGTTCAACGGCAACCCGCCGACCCTGTTAAGAAATGTCGGAACCCACGTTGAAATGCCGCCCATGGCAAAGGTGAGCGTCGCCAGCCCGAAGGTCGCCGTCAAAAAAGCCGGATTCCGGAACAGTCCCCCCACTGTTGCGCGATCTGCCGTAGCCCGCACGTGGTCGCTTGCGCCGCGCTCGGGCTCCCGGCCAATCCACCCATAAAGCGCGGCAACCGCCAGCCCTGGAATCGCGCAGAGAAAAAACGGCGCGCGCCAGCCCCATAGCGTACCCAGTTCCCCGCCCGCCAGATAGCCCAGAGCCGCGCCCACGGGAATGGCCAGATAGAAGATCGAGAGGATGCGGTTGCGATCCCGCTCGGGATAGAAGTCGGCCAGCACGGCCGGCGCAAAGATGCCGAAGGTAGCCTCGCCCACCCCCACCAGCGCATGGCGGATGAAAAGCGTCCAGTAGTCGTGGACCCACGCCGTACCCAGCGTGGCCACGCTCCACAGCACCGCCCCCGCGATGATGAGCGGCTTGCGGGGAAAGCGGTCTCCGAGCCAGCCTGTCAGCGGCGCCGCCAACGTATAAAACGCAAACAACGCCGTCGTCAGCGCTCCCATCTGCTGGTCGGTGGAGTGAAATTCCCGCTGGATCAGCGGCTGTGCGCCGGGCAAAATGTAGCGATCGATATAGTTGAGCAGGTTCAGCCCGATGAGCAGCAGCAGCGTCCCCAGTGCGGGGCTCCATCGGATTCGCTTTGGCAGGGTCGGAATCGGCAAGAGCCCTCAGTCTCCTGAAATCTGCTGGACCGAGTGTACACAATCCTCGCAAGCATCCGCGCTGCCTGCCCCGCCGCAGGTGGATCCTGCGGACCTCAGGGCGCGCAAGCGCCGCCTGCCTCACCTCAGGTGGCCGCCGGTCTCGGCCAGCGCGCCTCCACGGTGGTCCCGATGCCGCCCCGGGGACGGAACTCACCGCGCACCACGGCCCACACCGGGTCGCAGGCCTTGACCACATCTTCCAGCACCTGGTTCACGATGTTTTCCTGGAAGATGCCCAAATTCCGGTAGCTGAACAGGTACTCTTTCAGCGATTTCAACTCCAGGCACCGTTCGCGGGGCATGTAGCGGATGGTCAGCACGCCAAAGTCGGGCAGACCGGTCCTGGGGCAGACCGAGGTCAGCTCCGGGTCGTCGATCAATATCTCATAGCCGGGAAACTGGTTCTGCCAGGTCTCGATGGCGGGAAACGCGAAATCGAGGCCGGCCTTGGCATGTTCGCCGGTATAGCGTGGTTCCTGAGCCATTTCCCTATTGTACGAGCCCGGAGATTGCCGGACCAGTCCCGCCCCCGGATACGTTTTTCTGTTTCCAGGGGTTTGTTCTTGAGTCCTATATACTGACTCTGGTTACCTGAATGGCAGAACACAGAGAACAAGCGGGCCGGCTATGGCTTTGGATCGGCGCGGCCGTCTTTATCATCATCGTCTTCTTCACTGCGCGATTCCTCATGCGGGACCGGCTGCCGGTGCGTGTAGTGCGTGTGGGCCACCAGCAATTGATCAACACGATACCCACCAACGGCCGCGTGGAGCCGGAGATGAATTACGAGTATCACAGCCCCGTTTCCACCACCGTCAAAGCAGTCTATGTGCAGGCCGGAGACCAGGTTCCGGCAGGCAAGCTGTTGATGCAACTGGACGATGTGCAGGCGCGGGCCCGGGTGGTCACCGCCGAGAGCGGGGTCAAGGCCGCCCAGGCTGCCGTAGAAGCGGTTACCCACAACGGAACCCAGGAAGAGCGTCTGTTGGCCGCCGCCGAGATAGCCCGCAATCGGCTGGAGCGCGATCAGGCGCGCCGCGATCTGGATGCGGTGACCAGGCTCAACGCGACCGGCGCAGCCTCGCCCAGCGAGGTGGCCGCCGCCAGGCAGCGGCTGGAAACGGCGGAAGCCTCCCTGCACGCCTCCGAACAGAGCGCGCAAAGCCGCTATTCGCCGGCCGAGGTAGCGCGGGCGCAGGCAGCCCTGGCAGACGCGGAAGCCAACCTTGAGGCAGTACGGGAGATAGTGGCGAAATCGTCGTACTACGCCCCCGTTGCCGGGACGGTCTACAGCCTCGATGCCGGGCGCACGGATTTTGTTGAAGAGGGCAAGCTGCTGCTGCAACTGGCAGACCTGAACCATGAGCGCGTGCTGGCCTATTTTGACGAGCCGGATATCGGCAAGCTGGCCGTCGGCCAGCCGATACTGATCAAGTGGGACGCCAAACCGAATCAGGTGTGGCACGGTCATATTGTTCGCACGCCATCGACGGTCATTATCTACGGTACGCGCAACGTCGGGGAGGTGCTCGTGCAGATCGACAATTCAAATGCCGATCTGCTGCCCGATACGAACGTGACTGTTACCGTAACCACCTCCAGCGAACCGAACGCACTGAGCATGCCTCGCGAGGCTCTGCACTCTGAAAACGGCAAGCCTTACGTCTATAAAGTGGCCGGCGACGAGCTTGTGCGAACCCCCGTGACCATTGGAACCATCAACCTGACCCAGGTGGCCATCCTCTCCGGACTTCAGGAGGGGGATAGGGTGGCAACGGGGTCAACCAATGGACAGCCCTTGCAAGAGGGCATTCCGATCAAGGTTGTGCGGTGAGGCGGTTGCGCTTTGCGGTAACGGGAGTGCCGGCAGGGTTGCTCGCCGCAGCCGTGGCGATTTCGGCGACTGCGCAAACCCCAAGGCCGCTGGCCCAGGCCAACGCGGCGCTCCAGGCAGGCGAGGCGGACAAGGCGCTGGCTCTGCTCCAGTCCCTTCCCCAGCCGGACGCAGCCGAGGCGCACAACCTCAGGTGCCGCGTGCGGTACATGCTGGAGCAGTGGGATGCCGCCGTCGACGAGTGCGAGCAAGCGGTGCGTTTGGATGGGCAGAACTCTGGCTATCATCTGTGGCTGGGCCGCGCACTCGGCCAGAAAGCGGCCCGGGCCAATTTCCTGAGCGCGTTTTCCCTCGCCAAGCGGGTGCGGGCGGAGTTCGAAGAGTCGGTCAGGCTCAATCCAGGCGATGCCGAGGCGCTGGCCGATCTGGGCCAGTTTTACTTCAGAGCCCCCGGAGTAGTGGGCGGCGGAATTGAAAAAGCGCAAGGAATCGCCGCGCAACTGGACAAAGTGGATCCGGCGCGCGCTCATGAGCTGCGCGGCGGAATTGCCGAAGTGAGCAAGGACTACGGAACGGCTGAGCGGGAATTCAAAGAGGCCATTGGGGCTGGCGCGCATCCCGCCTTTCAGTGGGTCACGCTGGCCGGCTTTTATGGCCGGCGCCAGCGTTGGACAGAGATGGAGTCTGCGGTGCACAGTTGCGTAACCGCTGCCGAGCGGGATAAACACGCGGGGGTTGCGCTCTACTACGGAGCCTCTCTGCTGACCAGCGCCAACCGCGACCCGGCGCAGGCGGCCAGAATGCTCCAGGATTATCTGGCCGGCTCCACGAAAACCGAGGAGGCGCCGGCGTTTGTAGCGCTCAGCCGGTTGGCGCGGCTGAAGGAAAAGCTCGGCGACCCCGCGGCCGCAAACCAGGAACGGGCAGCGGCGCTGGCTCTGGCGCATGAGTTCATGCCAGGTCAGGACGCTAAACATTGATGGGAAGAATACACATGAATACCCCACACAATCCGCGCAACACCTGGGCGCCAATTCTCATCGGGATCGCGCTGTCGGCCGCGCCCACTCTCGCGCCGGCACAGCTCTCGCTGGCCACGGTGGTTGACCTGGCCCAGCGCAACTCGAGCGCCGTCAAACTGGCCCAAGCCGATCTGCAAAAAGCACAGGCGGCGCTGGCACAGACCCAGGATGTGTATATCCCCAGCCTTGGGATTGGCTCCACTATCGGATACTCCTACGGCTTTCCTACCGGCCAGCCTTCAGTCGCGAATGCGCAGTTGCAGTCGCTGGTATTCAGCTTCTCGCAGCGCCAGTACATCCGTGCCGCGCGTGCCGGCGTCCAGGCCGCTTCCCTCAGCCTCAAAGACGCCCGCGAGCAGGTCGCGCTCGACGCCTCAACGGCTTATATCGAACTGGACACGGTCAACCGCGAACTCGAAGCCGCCCATCAGCAGGAATCCTACACCGATCGTCTGGTCACCATCGAGCAGGAGCGCACCGAGGCCGGGGTCGACGCACACAGCGATCTCTTGCAGGCCCAGTTGACGGCCGCCCAGCTCAAACTCAAGCGCCTGCAACTGGAAACCCGCGCCGCCACGCTGGCCAAGCAGCTTGCCGTGCTCACCGGCATGCCCGTCGGCTCCATCACGCCCGACCGCGCCAGCATTCCTGAGATTCCAGCAGTCAAAGCGGATGAGGCGCCTCGCGCGACAGCCGGAATCGAGTCGGCCGGGGCGCTGGCCCTCTCAAAGCAGTTGCAAGCCCGTGGAGACAGACTGGCGTGGCGCACCCCCCAGTTAGGCTTCGGCGCGCAATACGCACTCGACTCCGACAAGCTGAACGATTACGAGAAGTTTTACCGGCAGAACACCTTCACTCCCAACAACGTGAGCTTCGGCCTACAGATCGCGGTTCCCTTTTTTGACTTTAGCCTTCGCGCCAAGGCCAGAGTCTCCGTCGCCGAAGCCCTGCGCGCCAAGGTCGAAGCTGAACAGGCACAGCAGCAGAGCGATATTCAGATTGCCTCGCTAACCGGCAATCTGCGCGAGCTGGACGCCTTGGCCGAGGTTGCGAGTCTAAAGCAGCAGATCGCCGATGAGCAGCTCAAGACCGTGCTCGCCCAACTCGAATTGGGCAACGGCGCCGGAAGCGGTCGGACCGCTCAGCCCCAGCTCACCCCCAAAGCCGAGCAGTTGGCTCGTATCGAGGAGCGTCAGAAGTACCAGGAAGCAATTGACGCAGGACTCGACCTCGCCAAGGCCCGGCTAAGCTTGCTGCGCGCCCTCGGCCACATGGAAGACTGGCTGCGCGAACTGCGCGCAAAGTAGCCCGGATTCAGTGAGTGGTGCAGTTTCGGTATTGGCGGCCATACGCGCACAATGGCGGCAAGTCCCGGACTGCGTGGCAATAGATATTCCCAAGCCTCCAGGCCCCATGCGCCGCCCCATGGGCAACAACTCCACTCTGCTATATTGACTGTGTTTGGAAGTGCGCGTATGCAGGTTCAACCTCCGCTGATATCCAGCAATCAACTCCTTGACATCCTCTACGGAACGGTTTTCGTGTTTGCGGGGTTGGCTGCCTGTTGCATTGCGGCCATGCACCGCCGCAGCGGCATGCGCGTCGTGACATGGCTGGGCCTCTGGAGCGCCATGTACGGAGCCAAACCCCTGACTCATGCGCTGGCAGCCGTGGCGTATTTGCCGCACTGGTTCCTGGTCTGCCTTCCCTACCTGGATACTGTCAACGCCTACTTCATCGTGGTGGTTGCCGCGCTCGCGTTTCTGGAGCTGACCACCGGCCAGGTGCGCCTGTTTCTCAATCTGGTGATTTTCATGGGATCGGCCATCGGTGTGGCGGGGATTGGGTTCTTCGTCTTCACCGGCTCGAAGTACAAATTGATCCTCTACAACGAGATCCTTGTCACCTGCATGTTGCTTGTCATGGTCATCGTGCTCGCGCTGCCAGGGCTCTCGCGCAGGTTTTTCGTTCTGCCAAACCGCGGCGTGCTTGCTGTCGGCACGATCTTCTTCTCTGCGGAAGCCCTGTTTGTCAACCTTGTGCGCCCTATGGGTTACCGGCCTCCGGAAATCTGCAACGTACTGGGGTTTGCAGTGCTGCTGTTTTCTCTGGGCTATGTCGCCATGCAGAAGGTCTT
>JBEKZR010000130.1:0-8882 GCA_049509715.1 Occallatibacter sp.
ACGTCGGATCTCTCCGGGCCGCACGCGCAACTGTTGACCATGCACTTTGACAGCATGACGCCGGGCAACGACCTGAAGTGGAGCTCGGTGGAGTCCGCGAAGGGCGTGTTCAGCTACGGGAACGGCGATGCGCTGGTGGGCGAAGCCGTATGCGCCGGCATGAAGGTGCGCGGGCATAACCTGGTCTGGTCCACGGGCGCGCAGACGCCCAGCTACGCCTTTGGAGACGGGACCAACTCCGCCGCCAATCAGGCGGTGGTCACGGCCAATATCCAGGAGCATATCCAGAACGAGGTGCAGCACTACGGCAGCCAGGTGTATGCGTGGGATGTGGTGAACGAGCCGCTGGATCCGACGCAGCCCGATTGCCTGGAGCACGGGCCCTTCTATCAGGTGCTGGGCGCGAGTTATCTGGACGTCGCGTTCCAGGCCGCCAAGCAGTATGCGCCGCCGGGCACCAAGCTGTTCCTCAACGATTACAGCACGGCCGATCCCAACCGGCTGGCCTGCCTGGTGCAAGTGGTGCGCGAACTGCGCGAGCGCGGCGTGCCGGTGGACGCCGTCGGCCATGAGATGCACAACGCCATCAACTATCCCAGCACCGAAGCGATGGTTCATGCCATCGAGACGGTGGCCTGGCACTTCCCCGGCATCGATCAGCAGGTGACCGAGCTGGACATGAGCGTCTACAACGCCGGGGACACTACCTCCAACTACGGCTTGAACATTCCTCCCTCGGTTCTGGCGGAGCAGGGCTGGCTCTACAAGCAGTACTTTGACGCCTTCCGGCGTTTGAAGCACAAGCTGAGCGCCGTGACGCTGTGGGGAATGGCGGACGACGACACGTGGCTGGATAGCTTCCCCGTGACGCGCACCGACTATCCGCTGCCCTTCAACATGGGGCTGCAGGCCAAGCCGGCGTACTGGGGCATCGTGGATCCAACGCAACTGCCGGGCTACGGGCTGAGGTTCTCGGTCAGCCGTCCGGCCAAGACCAGGGATACCCGGGTGTGGACGGTGACCGCGACCAATGGGGATGTGGGCCCGGCTTACAACACGCAGATTGAGAGCTTCAAGCTGTGGCAGATCGGAGGGCGGCCTTGCAAGGCGGCCATCACCTCGCCGGCGAGCTTCCCGCTGGCGCTGGGCGACCTGGCGGTGAGCGGGTCGGCGAGCGCGGCCATTACGGTGAGCCTGACGGGCTGCGAACGCGACGCCGACTTTGCTGTCAGCGGGGAGTGGAGTTCGGCCACCTACGAGACGGGCAGATTCGCCTCCTGGGGCGACTTCTGGCCTGGACCGCATGGGGAAGGCTGGTGAGTGGCCCCTTCCGCGGCGCTCTTGACCGGGCGCCGCGGTTGGGTTAGCTTAACGGTACACGGGAAAGGAGGTTGATCCAGCCGATGAAGAATGATTGTTCCAGTTGTATCGTACGTGAGGTGACTGAGGCCTGAGGCCCTTGCGCCCCAGCCCCAGGTAAGACCCGGCGGAGGGTATTTCCGCTGATGGCTCTGGCTCTCGCTTCAAGCGCGAAGGCCTCCAGTCCAATCCCAACAGTCCACCGGCAGCGGCCTGAGCAGAGCGCTCGGGCCGCTGTTGTTTTTGCTCTATGCTGTGGGGTAGGGAATCGGGCGGTAAGACCAGGGGGGAACCATGAACCGGGAGTGGCACAAGGTACACACGATGCCGGGCGGGGCGACGGCCGAAGAGCGTATCCAGTGGCATCTGGAGCATATAAGAAACTGCGCGTGCAGGCCGTTCCCCAAGGGGCTGCTGGCCAGGTTGAGCGAGGAACAGAGAGCAGAGATCGGGAAACAGGGAACAGGGAACCGGAAATAGGGAATTGGCGGGAAAGTGCCTGCCGCTGCGGTACACTTGGACCCTATGCGCGGGCCTGGCATTTCTTCAACACAGAGACGCAGCTTGTCGACGAAGGAGTCAGGCTCGCCGGGCGACGCCACGAAGCGATCGCAGAGAGGGATGAGCGGTGAAGAAGCTCGGGCACTCGTTTGAGCGCGATGGCCTTAGTCCAATACCCGCAGCCCACCGCGACGGCCTGGGCACTGCGCCCAGGCCGTCGTTCTGTTTGGAGGAAGCGAGGTGCTTCGGTTCAAAACGGAGCGGCCCTGAATTGGGACGGGAATTCGCATCCTCTGGGGAAGATAGGAGGGCTATTTAACGCAATGCATGGTACTCGTTGTTTGACGGGATAAGTCGTCAGCATTTGCAGCGAGGAGTTCAACCGTGGATCTAGACAATGCAATTCAGAAACATGCCGAGTGGAAATTCAAATTCCGCCAGGCGCTTCAAAACAATGAACTCATGGATGTGGCCGCAATTTCCAAGGACAACAACTGTGAGTTCGGCAAATGGCTTCACGGCGAAGCCAAGGCACTGTTTGGGAACGATGCAAGCTATGCGAAGTGCGTAGCCGCCCATGCGTCCTTTCATAAGGAGGCGGGCAAAGTTGCCGCCGCTATCAATGCGAAAAAGATGGAGGCTGCCGAGCTCCTGATGGCGAAGGAATCGCAGTTCACGGATGTCTCCAAAACGGTGGCGGTTTCGATTATCGAATTGAAGAACACGAAACACATGAAGAGCGCTACCCAAAAATAGAAGCGAGCCTCCGGCGATTTAGAGGATGCCGGCTTCCAATGGATCACCCCTCATGCGCCGCACCGAGGCGCCGGGACGGGCACGGCTGCGGTACACTTGGACCCGATGCGCGTCTTTGGGATCGATTGCGGGACGGAGGTGACGGGCTTCGGGGTCGTGGAGTCCTGCGATTCCGGCCGGGAGCCCAGGTTGGTGTGCAAGGCGCTGGGGGCTATCCGGCTCAAGAAGGCGCTTTCGACGGCGGAGCGGCTGGAGCAGGTGTTTCGGGAGTTGACGGCGGAACTGGAACGGTGGAAGCCGGACGCGGTGGCCATTGAAGAGGTTTTCTACTCGGTGAACCCCAAGTCGGCGCTGAAGCTGGGCCAGGTGCGGGGCGTGGCGCTGCTGGCCGCGGCTATGCGGGGGCTGCCGGTGGCCGAGTATGCGCCGCTGAAGATCAAGTCCAGCGTGGTGGGCTACGGGCTGGCCAAAAAGGAGCAGGTGCAGTTCATGGTGGCGCGGCTGCTGGAGCTGAAAGAACTGCCGGAGCCGGCGGACGCGGCGGATGCTCTGGCGATTGCGATTTGCCACATTCATACGGCGCAGACGCTGAGCTTGCAGGGGATGGGGCGGTGAAGTTGGCTGCGCTGGCTCGGGGGGCGGCTCGGCCGGCCCGGGCGGAAAGATAAACGGGGGAGCAAACGAAATTGGAGCGTAACTTTCGCTCGAAACAGGTGTCTTATAGATGTTGGCCTGCGTCTGCGGGTGGATTGCGGCCGGCGCTTTTGGTTGAAAGCTGAGCCGGGGTGAAACAGGGGAGGCGGGTTCCATGCAGAGCATTGTGAATTGCGGAGTATTGGTTGGACGCCGTTCGGGAGCCTGGAAGCTGGGATTGGCGGGATTGGCCGTGGGCGCGGTCTTGCTCGCGTCTGGGATGTGGGGCCAGGATGCGGGGCCTGCGCGGGCGGTGCGGCTGAGCAACGTGGACGGGAAGGTGCGCATCTTGCAGGGCAGCCAGGTTCTGGCCGATCCGGCGGTGGAGAATACGCCCCTGTTTGAGGGGACCCGGGTGCTGGCCGATGAGAACGGCCGGGCGGAGATTCAGTTTGAGGACGGGAGCGTGGCGCGGCTTTCCCCCAACAGCTCGCTTACGCTGGCGGTGCTGCGCGGACAGGGCTCGAGCGCCCAGGCGGAGATGGTGCTGGATAGCGGGCTGGGCTACTTTGAGTTGCAGGGCGGAACGCAGATTGGAACGCTCAAGGTGCGCTTCGGCGATTGCGTCGTGACCGCGGGCGCTTTCACCGTGCTGCGCGTCAACCTGGACAACCCTCCCGGCGAGTTGGCCGTTTTCGAGGGCGATGCGCACCTGGAGCGCGGCACTGCGCTGGCGCTGGATTTGCACGGCGGCGAGAGCGTGGCCCTGGATGGCGCCGACGCCAAAAGCTACAATCTGGCCGAATCCATCGCGCCGGACTCCTGGGACACGTGGAACGCCGACCGCGATCAGGCCCTGGCCGGCGAGGCTTCGGCAAAGACCGACGCGACGAACAGCTTTGCCGACAACGGCAACCCGGCCTGGAACGACCTGGACGCCAACGGGAGCTGGTACAACGTGCCCGACCAGGGATATGTCTGGTCGCCGTATGAGGCCGCCGATGCCGGCTTCGATCCCTATGGGAACGGGTATTGGATGTTGACGCCGCAGTTTGGCTACATCTGGGTATCGGGCTATGGGTGGGGCTATCTGCCCTTCCATTGCGGACTCTGGAACTGGTACGACTCATTCGGCTGGGGTTGGATGCCGGGAATGAACGGCTGCCGGCCTTGGTGGTGGGCGGGCTATTATGGCGGCCCCTATATCGGCTCAAGATTTGGCGGCTATCGGCCCCCGCCACGCCCGCGCCGGCCCTTGCCAGTGACCGGCGGAGGCATTCATGCGGCTACCCCGATGATTGCCGTGAACCGGCGATTCCCCAGCGGGGCCACCCCACTGCCGGTGCGCAACAGGACGACCGTGGTTTCGATTGCCGGGCATTCGGTGCAGGCGCTGCGGCCGCTCAGCCCGCGGCAACAGTATGCGCGCTCGCCTTCAGGGTCTGTGAATCGAACCGTCTATCCGGGAGCGGGGACGCCACGCGCCGCCCAGCCCAGTTTTGGCCCCAGCCGGGCAGGTACTTCGACCCCGCCAGGGAGCTACGGCGGCAGCCCACATCCAGCGCCGCCAAGCCATGGCTATTCCACTGCCGGATCGGTCAGCCATCCCACGGCTAGTAGTGGAGGCGGCGGCCATTCCTCCGGAGGTGGTGGTGGAGGCGGTGGTGGCCATAGCGGTGGTGGTGGAGGCGGCGGAGGCGGCGGCCATAGCGGTGGTGGCGGCGGCGGCGGGGGACACCGCTAAAGCGCTTCCACAATTCACGTGCCCTTTTTCATCCTGCTGAGTGGCTTTTACTTCCACCCCGGCGACAGGTCTTCGTCGCTGAGATGGGACTTCAGTCGTGCCGCAAAGGACCGCAATGTCGCATTGTGTCAGGGCACGACTTCAGTCGTGCCGTAAATGCCGCATAATCAATCCGGGGCTTTAGCCCCTGAGGTCGAAACTCTCTGCTCAGGGTACCTATTTCAACAGGTTCCTGGAAGCAGCCTCACGGACGAATCAATCGCGACAACTGCGGCTCTACATCGCGGATTCCGGAGGGAGCCGGGGGCTTCAGTCCCCGGAAAAAGCCCGGTTCATTCACGAGACTGCTTCCAGGCTGTGCCAGAGAGCGGCAAGCGCCTCGATGGGCAAGGCTTCGGCGCGGGCGTGGGGGGCGATTGCGGCCCGCTCCAGCGCGGCGGCGACATCTGCCGCGGGAATGCCGGCGGCGCGGAGATTGTTGGCCAGGGTTTTGCGCTTGTGGGCAAAGGCCATGCGGACGAAGGGAAGAAAGCTGGCTTCTTCCAGGCCGAGTTCCGCGAAGCGCGGGGCAAAGCGCCAGCGGAAGACGGTGGAGTGGACCTCGGGCGGGGGCGAGAAGGATGAAGGCGGGAGCGTGAAGAGCGTTTCGGCGGGGCCGTACATCTGCACGGTAATGGAGAGCAGGCCGTACTCGCGCGAGCCGGGCTGGGCGGCGATGCGATCGGCCACTTCGCGCTGGACCATGAGAAGGGCTCTATCCAGGACCGGACCGTTGGGCGCGGCGTGGCTGGCGGCGAGTTTGAGCAGGATTTGCGAGGTGATGCCGTAGGGCAGGTTGCCGAAGACGAGCAGGGGCTGGCCGGCGGCGGCCGAGGCCGCGGCGAAGTCGAAGCCGAGCACGTCCTGCTGGATGACGGTGACGCGGCCGGACGGAAACTGTGCGCGGAGATGGGCGGCCAGACCGGAGTCCAGCTCGACGGCCAGAACATGGGCCGCGCGGGCGGCGAGAGCTCCGGTGATGGCGCCGGCGCCGGGGCCGATTTCGACGACGGTGCGGCCGCTCAGATCGCCCAGAGAGGCGGCGATGCGCTGGACGGCCTGCGCATCGTCAAGGAAGTTCTGTCCGAGCCTGGGTTTGGCGGGCATGGGCTGCTTTTGATTGTAGATGAGGGGGGCGGGCGGCTGAAGCCGCGCCCTTTCAGCCGGGGTTTTTCAGCAGCCAATAATGGAAGCCATCCACGATGGCCATCAGCGCCGCCTGGTTCAAATCGCTGCTCACCCCCGCGGTGGTCCACGGTTCGTGGCCATCGGCGTGGAAGCTGACCGTGACGCGGACGTGGGCCGCCGTGTCGTGCGCGGACACGTCCAGGGCCGTGACGCTGAACGTGCCCAGATGCATCTGCGCCAGGGCCGGGTGCCATTTTTCCAGTTCGCGCCGCATGGCCTTGGTCAGCGCATCCACCGGGCCCGCGCCCTCGGCTCTGGTCGTCGTCACCGCGGAGTCGCCGATGGACAACAACATGGAGGCCTGAACGTATCTGTTCCCGGTTTCGTCGGATTCGTCCAGAACCCTCCAGCTCTTAATGCTGAAACGATCTTGCAGCGTTTCGAGCACCCTCATGCATGCCAGCCTGAACGAAACTTCGCTGGCCGTGAAGCCGCCGCCATCGATCATCGCCTGGTTGGCGTCCATCAGCGCCTGCGCCTGCGCGGAATCCAGCGGAACGCCCAGCGCTTCGGAGAGCAGAACGATGTTGGCCCTTCCCGATTGGGCGTTGACGCCGATGACCGGGCTGGCGCCCACCCTGGCTGGATCGCACCACAGGTAAGCCCCGGGGTTCTTGCGTTCGCTGCTGCCGTGCATGCCGGCCCAGGTGCCAAAAGCGCCCGGACCCACGATCGGCGCGCCGTGCGGCGCATCAAGCGAGAAAGCCGCGTAGGCCGACTGCGCCAGTCCCGTCAGCCCCCGCAGCGATTCGGGAGTTACAAATTCAGCTTCGCCCCTGAGCTGCATGCTGCCGATGACCGTCGTAAGGTTCACGTTGCCGCAGCGCTCGCCCGTTCCCAGAAGGGTGCCTTGGATTTGAATCGCGCCGGCAAAAATGGCGGCCCGGGTGTTGGCCACTCCCAGACCGCGATCCGTGTGGCCGTGAAATCCGAATTTGACCTCGGGGTAAGCCCGCGCTAGGCCGCCGATCACGTTGGCTACCTCTTCTGGGCCGGCGCCGCCGGTGGTGTCGCAAACCACGATCCGGCTGACTTTCTGCCCCACGCATTGCGCCGTCATCTGGTGGAAGTAGTCCAGGCTGCGCTGGCGGAATTCGGCCTCGCAATCCTCGCCGTTTTCGCGCCGGCCGCAACAGGCGTCCAGGGCGTGTTCCAGGTCCACGATCACTTCCAGGCCGTGGTCCTGAAGGCATTGAATGGTTTCAGAGGCCATCAGCAGGTTTTCTTCCGGTGTCGTTTCCAGGGACTTCATCACATCCAGCAGCCGCGATTTGACCACCACCACGGCTACGGGAACGCGCTTTTTGTGGGCCACCATGAATTGCACGTCGGGCCATTCCTGGACCTTGGTGCCGCGGCCGCGCGTTCTGCCGAACAAGGCCAGTTTTAGGTCTCCCGTATCGGCCGGATAGAGAGCGCTGGTCAAATCTCCTACAAATTGGTTGGCGCTCGAAAAACCGATCTCGGCATACTGGACGCCGAAGGCGGACATGCGCTGAAGAAGGCTGACGGCATTGGGCACGGAGATTTCGAGGTTCGGCTGTTGCATCCCGTCGCGAAGACTGGTATCAAACAACTCGACTTTTCTGGTTTCAGCTTCCTTCATTTGTCCCCGCTCCAGATTGTGAAAGCGTCCCTGTTCCAGAGGTTGAAAGTGTCCCTGTTCCAGAGGTTGAAAGCGTCCCTGGCGGGATGGTCCCGCAGGCAGGTCTCCCGCTTTCCATCCTGCTTCGACTGAGGTTTCCCGGAACTCCCAGAATACTACTACCGGGACAAAAAAGCCCCCGGCCGGGATCCGGCAAGGTGCTTTGCGCTTATGGGGCGCAATACAAATCAAAAGAACACTTTTTCTTCTGGCTAGGAACTGGTTGCATATATTGGGTCTTGAAAGGGCACGGCTTTAGCCTGTACATAAGTCCAATGAAATCAACGGGTGTCTCTGACTTTGAAGGGATGAATTTCAGGAGATTTGGGGCAGAATCATACCTCGCGCAAAGAAGTGAGATTTCAAGGAAGGGGCCGCTATTTCGGGCGAAAAACGAGCGAACGAGCATGCTAGACTTCACTCAGGACTCGGAGCCTCTGCGATGAAGGTCGATATAGTCGGGAAAGTACACAACACGGGGCTACCACGCTCGAAGCCGCTCTTGCCGGTCTTTGAAGCGGTCGTCAACTCTCTTGAAGCCATTGAAGAACTGACCTCGATCTCGGAGACTCCGCACATCGATATATTTGCAATTCGAGAAGCAACCCTGAATGAAATCAAGGGAGCCGGCGCTATCCACACATTTGTGGTCACCGACAACGGGGTTGGATTCAACGCGAGGAACATAGATTCATTCTTCACGTCTGATACTCGCTACAAGGCTGGCAAAGGCGGCAAAGGTCTTGGCAGATTTTTATGGCTGAAGGCCTTCAGCTCCGCTGAAATTGAGAGTCACTACATTGAAGACGGCAAGATGTGGCAGCAGAAGTTTACCTTTACGTCAGATGCGGACCAACCGCCAACTCCAGAGCCTTCGTCTGAACTGAAGCCAACCACAGTGTTACGCCTTATTGGCATGCTGGATCCGTACAAGGAAGCATGCCCGCGAAATCTTTTTGTGATTTCCAGACGCCTTATCGAGCATTGCCTCCCATTCTTCATTGATCCGAAGGCTCC
>JBEKZR010000131.1:0-8881 GCA_049509715.1 Occallatibacter sp.
ACGACCAATATGATCAACGCGCTGGCCGCGTACCACAAGGTTCCGCTGTACGAGACGCCGGTGGGGTTCAAGTACATTGGCGCGCTGATCGACAAGGACAAGATTGCGATCGGCGGCGAGGAGTCGGCGGGGCTGACCATCCGCGGGCACGTTCCGGAGAAAGACGGAGTGCTGGCGGGGCTGCTGGTGGCGGAGATGGCAGCCACCCGCGGCAAGAGCCTGGGCGTGCAACTGAAGGAGTTGTTTGGCAAGGTTGGTTCCTTCTATCCGGTTAGGGAGAACTTCCGCTTGACCCCGGAGGCGATGGCCGCGTTCACTGAGAAGTTGAAGGCCGATCCAACGGAGTTGAGCGGGCGCAAGGTTACTGGAGTGGTGCGGACCGACGGGCTGAAGCTGATTTTGGAGGATGGGTCCTGGGTGTGCTACCGGCTATCGGGGACCGAACCGGTGGTGCGGGCCTACACGGAAGCGCGCAGCGAACAGGACATGGAAGCGCTGAAGGCGGCCGCGGAGAAGTTCGTGCTGTCGTAACAGCACATCGAGATTGAATGCCGGACGAGAAGATGCAAGCGGAGAAGAGCGCGGCTGAGGGCGGGGCAGGGTCCAGATCTGAGCCGGGCCCGGCGCGCAAGCGGGCGCTGGCGTGGATGCTGCGGGTGTGGCGTCCGGCGGGCACCGTGGTAGCCGTGGGGCTGGCTTTACTGCTCACCTGGCACGTGATCAACGGCAAGCACGGGCTGCAAGTGTGGCAGCAGAAGCGCGCCGAAGACCGGCAGTTGCAGAGGGAGATCAAGGACCTGGAGCAGGAGAACGCGCGGTTGCGCGAACGCATCGAGCGGCTCAAGTCCGACCCGGATGCGATTGAGCGCGAAGCGCGGGAAAAACTGCACTACGCCAAGCCGGGCGAGGTGATCTACACGCTGCCTGCGCAGCCTCAGACGCAGGCGCAGCCGGCCGGCGAGGGCAAGTAAACGGGGCTAGCAGCCAGTGCCCGGTGGTCAGTGCAATGACCGCCGGCCAGTAAAGTGGCCTGTGCCCTTCCTCAAGCATCGTCACCGGGACCGGCATCGGGGTCCCCGGGGACAGGTCTACGTCCCTGGGGTGATCCAGGCCACACGCACTCTTTCCACAGCTTTTCCCAGTTCCAGATCCCAGACGTCACCTTGACCGGCAAGGGGAATCCGAGCTGATGCGCGAGCATGCACACCTGCCCGCGATGGTGGGCTTCGTGAGAGAGCATGTAGCAGAGCATCTCCGGGCCGACCGGCCAGGGCCGAGCCCAGCCGTCTCTCAAAAACTTCTCGACCCGGCCCCCACTGCCGCCGAGCGCTTCAGCCAGCATCTCCGCGCAGCAGGCGGCGCTCTCGGCCAATCCCGCGCGGGCCTGTTCGGGCGTACAGCGCGCGCGGTTGAGCTCAAGCGGAGCCTTCAGGTGCGGAGCCGTAAGCCTGACCCACTTGCAGCGGACATTATGCATGTGCGTGAAGATCGCCGCAATGGTGCGGACCTTGCCGGGCGGTTTGGCTTTCCAGGCGGCAGGGTCAAGATGTTCGATAAGAAACTGGTTCATGCGCTCGTTGGCGGCAAAGATCCGGACTGCGGCTTGGCCGAGTTGAGTGGCTGCCTTGTGGGTTCGTGTGGTCACGGCTCCCTGCTACTTGACCTAGAATACGTCCAGGCCGTCGTCCATCCGGAAGGAATACACGCCAGCTGTCACGCGGAAGCGCCCGGAGACCAGCGCGCAGAACCCGCTGGGGATGGTCAAAAGTCGGTGTGGAAGCGGACAGACGAGACGGAAACGGGGCCGCGTACGTGGTTATAACCCGGATTGTCGATGTGCTGAAAGTCGTAGGAGGCGAAGAAGCCGCGCCAGAGGTGCGCGGTGTAGAAGCACTCGAAGATTTTTTCATGGCCGTAGGCGAGGCCGCCGTCGCCGAGCTGGAAGCCGAGTCCGCCCAGAGCAAGATACTGCTGATGCGCGGTCACAATTCCGTTGCCAACGAAAGCGGCTCCGGCGCGATCGTTGTGCCGATGCCATAGACTGCCCGCCGCAAAGCCGCCGATCTCGCCCGTGCGGTCGTCTTCAGTGTAGGCGAAAGACTCATTCCGGCCATCGCTCCAGCCCAGGCGGCCGAAGACGCCCACTTGCGGCGTGATCTCCTGCTCGAAGTTCAAGCCGAAACCGTATTTGTGGCGTCCCTGCCGCCGCGTGGCGACGATCTCCGGCGTGGGGGTTTCATGATCGAGGAAGTCCGCAATCGCTTCCTCGTAGTTTCCCATGTTGGCGTGGTTGAGATAGCTCAGGAGGCGAACAGTGCCGGCGCGATGAGCGATCCGCTTCCCGCGAGCTTCGAGTTCGAGATTCTCCGCCCGCGCGCGCGCGATATCGGCGTCCAGGTTGATTCCATTCGCAACCTTCGGCATCAGCGCTTCGGCAAAGCGCGCCGTCCACCCATGATCGTCGTATTCGAGGAGCAGGCCATCGGTGTAGCCGCGCGTGTTGGCGGCGTAGTCGTACGCGCCGTTGGAGTCCACCGTCGTGTTGAGGAATTGGAGGTGGGTGTCGGAGCCCCAGGTGTTCAAATCGAAGAAATCGACCAGGTCAAATTTGCCCAGGCGAAATTCGATCCGGCGCGCGGGCAGGGAGGTTGCCAGATGAAGCTCGTCGCGGTCGGCTTCAGCGCGCTCCTGAGTGAGAGGGACGATTTGCCGCAACATGAACCGCGCCAGATAGGGCGACTTTGAAAGCGATATGCCATTCGCCAGGCGCACGGAGTCCAAGTTGGTGTAGCCGGCCAGGCCATTCGCGTTCCCGATGCCGCTGCCCGTGGCGTCTTCCATATCGGCGAAGACTTCCGTCGCATGCGTGAGTTCGAGGCCGGTGTAAAGCGTCAGAACGTGCGTAGTAGCGCTCTGCGCCCATGTGGTCAGGCTGTTGGGTCCGGAGTATTGCGCCGCGAAGGCCGGATGCCACTGCAGGATGACGTTTGCCTGGCCCGAAATCCAATAGCGGCCGGTCTCAGTATGGGGAAAGAGCGTCAGGTGATCGCTGGGAGCGCCAGCGGCACTGGCCTCCGGGCCGGAGTTCGTATCAGGCTTCGCGGCGGGCGCCTGCGCGGCTGCGGCGCCGGCAGCCAGGGCCAGCGCGAGGGTCAGGCCAGCGAGGGGCAAGGCAAAGGCGAGTGCGCGAGCGGGGCGGAGCGGATTGAGGCGGCGGCCGGAAAACCAGAGCATGGGAAGGCCTTTGTGGTCAGATGCGGAGCTTAGGGCAGCGGGGATAGAATGGAGGAGCAACTATACCCCCACTGGGTTAATACCATACCGGGGGTGGGTATTGTCAAGTGGAGAAATGCGATGTCGCAGCATGAGCGGGAGAAAGTGAAGTTGCTGCAGCGCGTGCGCAAGCTGCGCGGACAGTTGGACGCAGTCGAGCGCGCTCTGTCTGCCGATGAGGACTGCGGCGGGCAACTGATGCTGCTGGCGGCGGTGCGCGGCGGCGTGAACGGTCTGATGGGCGAGGTGCTGGAGGATCACATCCGGTTTCATCTCACCGAGGGGTCCAAAGAGCAGATTGCCCCGGAGCTGGCCGAAGACCTGATCGATCTGGTGCACGCTTATTTGAAGTGAAGTCATTGGGAATGAGTGCATTGCCGGTTTTGAAGCGAAGGCTTTCCCGGAGGCACACGCGGAAGGCCCTGTGTTCATGATAGCGGGCGGACGGGGCGGGGATTGTTAAGGTCCGGTTGATTCGGGGGGCAAAGAACAGGGACTAAGGGACTAGGGACTAGGGACTAGAGATCAGGGGGAAGTTGAAAAGTCGGCCTGTGGGCGGACTGATTCGTCGGCCCGTAGGCCGACAAACAGCCTGATTGGCTACCAATTTGCAAGAAAGTCCTGTTGCAGACCGTCAGAATAACCGTGAAAGCCGCCCTGGAAGTCTCCATAAAAGGGCAAAAGAAGGAAAAATAAGGTGTTTTAAGGCCGTTATTGACCCCTTTTTGCGCACATTTTGCGACCTAATTTTCACATATTTCGTGTACAGATTGCCGTTCTGTCCAGGGCTCCGGTTTCCGGGTTGGGCTGCTCCGGAGCGTCATCGAGTCAGTCAATGGAAGGGCGTTTGCCGTTACTAATCCTAGGCAGCTTCAGAGTAGTGGATGATCAGAATCCCGTTAGGCTCTGTCGCGTGCTATTCGGCGATTGGAGAGATGTATCCAAGATTGAGCAGCCGGAACTCCATAGCGCGCTCGCTCACCCTGTATTTGATCGACAATGATCGGATCGCCTCCTTGGGTTCGGACCCTTCGGATATGAATCGGGTCATGTCCTTTCGAATGAGGTGACTGGGCATCAGCAGCGATGCGGCGAACTGGTTCGCGTCAATCTCCAGACCATCCTTCGCTTCCGAGGAGAGCGTATCCCGGTAGTTGACGCTGAAGTCCTCGTCGAAGTGGAGCTTAGTTTCCTTGTGCCGGAGGAAATGGCCGATCTCGTGAGCGATTGTGAACCGTTGGCGATTCTCGCACTGAGCGCTATTCACCGCTATAAATGCGGATTTGCCGTCGCGAATTAGCGCCCCCGAGACATCTGGTCTTCCGGGGGAGTACTTCACCTCGATCCCAAGCGCCTTTGCAATCTGTTCCACTGGGACTGGTGCGCGGCTGATCCCGTTACTTTCGAGCAATCGTCTTGCCTGGTCCTCGACCTTTTCCATTCGTGACGGCTCCTTGGGGCATTTTCAGGTCCATGGTTTTAAGCCATTCCGCATTGCTTACGCTCAGATTCGTGGGCGGCTGAGCCATTTTGAGTGCGGCTGGTGAGGGTAGTAGGTCCTTGACGTCAAGACTGAGTGATTGTGCGACCAGATACAAAGAGTGGAGTTGCAGGGGCTGACGCCCCTTCTCAATGTTGGTAATCGATGTGCGGGTGAGGCCCAATTCTTCTGCCAACGCCTCTTGGGAAACTCGGCATTTCTGGCGCGCCGCGGCGAGCATTGCGCCAAAAGTCGAATAAAAGGTCTTTTCAAAATCCTCTGAGCGCACACGGGAACTATCGCACCTGACCGCCTGATCCGTCAACAGGGCAAACGTGTTTGTGCGGCTCACGTATTGCCCAATATGGTACACATGTTTGCAAGGCTGACGTATGAATTTTGTGCGGTTGACATCGCGCTTGATTTGTGCGGAAATGAGACTGAGCGGAATCGTCGTGCGGCCTCCGCGAATGGGAGGCTGGTTGATGGACGGATTGTTCAACGGATTGAAATTGATTTGGGCGGCAACAGACATCCTAGCCACTAAGAAAGGCCCCACTGGATGGGCCAGAACAAGGAGAGAGCGATGAGGGTTAAGAATATTAATGGGACCAGCGACAACACTTGCAAATGCGGCAGCTGGCTGAAGCATTGGAAGCGGTTCGGCGGCTCAGTGCCCTATTCGTACTGCGCTGAAATAACGTGCAATGGTTCTCAAGAGGTGGGTGCCCACGTTCAGATGGACAACTCAACCGACGTGAACTGGTACATCATCCCATTGTGCAACTCGCACAACGCTAAGACCGGCGGGTCCTTTGACCTTATGGTCGGTACGACGCTTGTTTCAGCAAACGTCAGCCAGACATGCGGTAAGAGGTAGGCCTGTCTCTGTCACAGCGGGGTCGGCGCCGCGCCATTAACGCGCAACGCCACTGTCGGGGCGGCGTCATAACCGTCGGCCCCTGCAGACCTGAGGTCCGCACCACCGCCTCGTTCAAGTAGTTTCCACACGGGTGAGCGCGCGGCCTCAAAGCCTTTCGTTGAACGGAGGATTGTACATTCTGATCAGATCCATCTCTTCGGCTCTCCGTGCTATGGAATTCGGCGAAAGATGGGCAAGTATATGGGTAGCCCCGCCGCGGTGGATGACCGATTGCTCCTTTTCGTGACTCGCAAGGCGCTGGCTTAAGCTGGATGTTTGACCGATATAGACCGCTTGCCACTTTCCCGCGGAATTCAGCTTCGCGTAAATATAGTTGCCCGGCTCGTCTTTGAAAGTGGTATTGGTAGCGTATACCCAGTAGGCGTACTCTCTGCCGGATGCGCCCCGCCACGTAACCTGTTCAGCCATACCTCACCCCTGTGACGTTATTTTAGTATCCGGTGACTGTGAGACGCATATTGCAGAATTTCGCCGACCCAGTGATGTCGGGAAAAAGCGAGCGGTGGTTAATGTTCATCCTGTTCAGAGTCCGCAGTATCTCAAGTCGGTCGCCCTCCTCCTCAGGAACGACGATCTTCACCAGTGCCGCGTACTTGCTGCTGCCAGCGAAATGGGTTCGGACCCACCTCTCGATGTCGATACCAATCGTACCCTTTGTGAAAAGGCCTCCCTGACTCACAAGCCTTGCATTTTCGTCCGTCATTGGCCTGATGATCTCCAGAATGTCTGCTCGAGCCGCGCTGTCCAGTTGTTCCTGGCTGATTTTCATCGACTTTGACCTGACAAGCGGTTGCGAGAGTGCGAAAACCGCCCGAGCGGGGCGCCGTCTGCTGTTGGGTTCCTCGAACGCGAAATAGAGGGCAACGAAGGGCGATTCCGTCCAGTCCAATAGCGGCGTCGAAAGGCCGTAGTGTTGACCTAGAGCCCATCGCTTATTCTCTGTAAGGCTTTGTGGGTTCGCGCCGCGACGTCCCCTTATAGCAAGTCGGAACTCATGGAGGTGCCGCCTAGCGACGCGTGCGGCCTCAGCTTGCTTTCCCGTGTCGCGGAGAACTCTGTCAAGCGAACTCTCCACCTTCCAGGAGGACTTTCGCTGGCCGCGGAAGATGTATTCTTGCGGATTGCGCAGCTTCCCGTTGATAAAGGAGAAAAACTCACGCCAGGATAGGAGTGGAACCAGCCGAATCCCGTTCACGATTGGTGGAAGCGGCGCCTTGACTCTCTTTACCATCACTCAATCAACCACCTCGCACGCTCACTAGTACTCCAATTCTAACAGGCTCCAGGGCTTTTGTTTCTGCCGGCTGGAAGACATCGAACGCAGCTTTCCCGCGCGCGCGAAATGTGCAAAGGGACGACGCACCTCGGCTGAACGGGGATAGAACCCTTGGCTTGCTCGATGATCCCAGGATTAGAAATGGCAAGTCGGCTTATGGGAAGCATGCGGCGGGGCGACGCGGACCTGAGCGCGGCTTCGCCGCGTACACGATCTTTCAAATTGGGGGTGGGTGGGTTTATGCGCCGGCGGGGCTGCGCAAGGCGCCGAGGGCGGCGGTGAGGTCTTTGGCGAGGGCTTGCTGGGCTTCTTGAGTCAGCTTTTCGTCGCGGCTGGTGAGATAGAAGACGTCGATGGCGGTTTCGCCTTCGGTGTCGATGAGGGCAACCTTGATGTCGCACTGGTGGGTGCTGAGGGTGAGGGCGATCTGGCGCAGCAGGCCCGGCACGTCCTGGGCGATCACTTGCAACAGCGTGGAGTGGGTGGAGGCCTGGGAGTCGAACTCGAGGCGGGTGGACACATCGACTTTGGCGTTGGCGGGGCGGTTCCTGTGGCGGCGTGCCCCCAGCAACTGATCGATGGGGATCTTTTGCGCGACCACGTCGTGGAGATTGGCCAGGAAGCGGTCCTTCTCGCTGGGGTTGAGCTCGAGGGTGTGGAAGATGTCGGTGAAGTGGAAGCTGTCGACGATCACGCCGGCCTCGTTGGAGTAGGCGCCGGCCTTGACGATGTTCATGCCCCAGGCGGCGAGGGCTCCGGCCACGTCGGCAAAGAGGCGGCTGCGGTCGCGGGTAATGACGGTGAGGTCGAAGAGCTGGCGCTGGGGGCGGAGGTCGAGCTGGACGGAGTCCTCGTCGAGTTTGGCGGCCATCTGGAAGTGGTTGCGGATCTGCTCGGGAAGGCGGGTTTGCAGGTAGCGCTGCGGCAGACCCTCGAGGAATTGGCGGAGGGCGTCGTGCTGTGCGGCGGGCACCATGGCGCGGAGGCGGTTGAGCAGGGTAGGGTCGATGGCGGCGTGATAGCGGACCTCGTCGACGGAGCGATCCATGAAGTTGGCGGTAGTCATGTAGAGCTGCCAGAGATTCTCGGCCTTCCAAGGAGTGAGGGCATCGAGATTGACGGCCTTGATGTCAGCGAAGGTCAACAAGGTGAGCATCTTGAGCATCTGGGGGCTGCCGATTTTCTCGGCGAAGCCGCGCACGTTTTCGAGGTCGAAGATGTCGCGGCGCAAGGCGTTGGACATTTCGAGATGGAGACGGATGAGATCGAGGACGGCCTCGCGCTCTTCGGCATCGAATTCCAGGCGGGCGAGGAGGGCGTCTGCCAACTCAATGCTGGGGCCGACGTGCTCGCCGGTGCGGCGGGCCTTGCCGGTGTCGTGAAGCAGCAGGGTGAGCAGAAAGAGGTCGAGGCGGTCGATCTCGGGCAGCAGTTGGGCCAGGCTCTGTTCGTAGGGGTTGGCGGGCTGGCGGAGTCCGTGAACGTTGTCGATGGTGAGGAAGGTGTGCTCGTCGACGGTGTAACGGTGATAGCTGTCGCGGATGACCAGGGCGTCGATGCCGTGGAACTCGGGAATGAGCATTTCCAGGACGCCGAGGGCGTGCATGGTGCGGAGGGCGTGGGCGGCGTGGGGTCCGAGCAGGACTTCGCGCAGGGCGTTCCAGAGATAGGGCCCCTCGGGGATGTGGATGGCCAGGGCGGGCAGAGCGTCGGTGATGCGGTCTTCAGCGGCCTGGGAGAGCGCATAGCCGTGGGTGGCCATGAGGGAGAAAATGCGCAGGATGGCGCTGGTGTCGTTGAACTGGGCGCCGGGGACGATGTCGATGCGGCCCTGGTCGAGGAGGAAGTCGGTTCCTGCGATGGGGGTGCGGCGGCGGCGGAACTGCTTGTAAAAGCTGACCGGGGCGGG
>JBEKZR010000132.1:0-8864 GCA_049509715.1 Occallatibacter sp.
GGGCGCAGTAACTCGATGGGAGCCCCCTGCGCATCTTCGATCGGGGTCCAGTGGATCAGGTCGGGCGAATTGGCCAGCCGAATCGAACCTTCGCCCCAGTACATCCAATACTTGCCCTCGATCTTCGCCGCGATCAGGCGGCCCTTAGCCTGCATTATTCGTGAAGGCACGGCGGAAGGCGTTTTGGACGATAAGAGATCGCCGAAAGCGTTGCTGGCGGCATGATTTTGTTGCACGGGGCGAGTCGGTGAGCTTTGCAGATCTGGAGTCATTGTTCGGCGGCGCTTTTCAGGCAAGGCTTTCCCGTGTTGTCGTTTGCCTCACGCGAAAAGTGGATGATTTTGCGGGATCGAGGTCGTTCTATCCCGGCGATGCTCCCAGCCCCATGGCCATTTGCCGGAAGGCCGCCAGGAACGGAAACGATAGTGGCAAGTGAACGACCACGCGGCGCATCGAGACCATTACCCGCGCAGCCAGTTTCAGAAACCGTTCCCGAAGCGTCCATACCTGCGCACGGGCGCAGTCGGTCAACGCCGCCTGCAGGCGCAACTCCTGCATCAGCACATAGGCCGCGGCGGTCAGCAGCACGCGGAACTGATTGGCCCAGAAGCGGCTGCAACTGGTGCGGTCGATCTCCAGTGCGTGCAACTCCTTGATCCGGTTTTCTATCTCGCCGCGTTGGCAGTCGACTTCCTCATAGAGCCACTGCGGCGTCTGCTTCATGTTGGTAATGACGAAGCGCGGGTTGTCCTTGGGTTCTTTGCCTTCCGCACGCACCACCTCGGCCTTGATGATGACGCGGCGTTCCCGCTTCCATGTTCCGGCCGCATTGTTGGCTTCGCCGTAGACGTGTTCGGTCTGATCGGTCACTCCGGCCAGCACACGGGCAACCTGCATGGCTTCGCCGGCCTTGCGCTCCAACACCGCATTGCTGGCCATTGCCACCACATATTCGACACCAGGCGAGCCATCCAAAAACGTCAGCAGTTCGGGATTTGCAAAGCCTCCATCGAGACGAACTCGGATGCGCGTCTTGGAAAACGAGTAAGAATCAACGCCATCAGCCGGCGCAGAATCCTTACCGCTCCGGCTGCCGTCGTAACATTGCCGGGACGCAACACCGCCGCGCACAGATACTGATCGGCCTCGTCGTTGAAAGTGACAAAGTCCATCATCGGAAGGTAACACGCGTTGTCGTAGTGGCTGTTGAAAAACGACAACTGCTGCGCCCCGTGCGTGGGATCGTCGGTAGGATCCAGATCGATGGTGACGCGCCGGGCGCGGCCACCCAACCACTTGGCATGACGTGAGATCACGCTCTCGGCCAACGACTCGCCCAGACGATAGAGCTGCTTGGGGCCCAGGGAGTTTTCAAAGCGCGAGAGCGTCGGCTGCGAGGCCAGATCGAGACCAACAACCGGATCGCGGTCCAGCAGCATCTTGTGAATGGGATCGGCGGCCAGGCGAGCCGAGTCGTTGGCGTCTGGATAACCACAGGCGATAGAGAACACACCCTGCGCGAAAAGGTCTTTGAGCGGATGATCGACCTTGGCGGCTTGGCGGCCGTCGAACAGGCAGTCAACCATGCTGGAAATCAATCCATAGCGCTGTTCGGCAGCCTTCAGCAGCACCGCTCCACCATCGGAGCTGCCCTACTGCTGGTCGAATTCCATCACCACCGGCTTGGCGAAGATCTCTGCAAACAACAAACACTCTGTCGCGGTAGAATCGGTCAAGCGAAAGCCTCATGGAGTGCCATAAACACTGTCTCGTCCACATGTTTGTAGCACAAGAGGCTTTCGCTGACTCAGAGTTCGCGAATAGTGCGGGCTAGGCTTAAGGTTTGGCTTTACAATGATAGACATGACAACAGCATCCGAGAGCCGGCGAGCCGGTTTTCAGCAAAGAATCGAGTCCCGGGAAGCCCGGGTGGGCATTGTGGGGATGGGGTATGTGGGCTTGCCGCTGGCGCTGCTCTACAGCGGCCAGCGCTTCCAGGTGACTGGCTTCGACATAGAAGCGCACAAGGTCGCGACGCTCAACGCGGGCGGCTCGTATATCGTGCGTATTCTCCCCAGCGAGATTCAGGAGGCGCAGAAGGCGGGCTTTCGCGCCACCGCGGATTATTCCGAGATCGCGCAGATGGACGCGGTCATCATCTGCGTTCCGACCCCGCTGAACGAGTACCACGAGCCCGACCTGAGCTATATCACCGAGACGGTCAAGTCGATTGCTCCTTGGCTGCATGAGGGCCAGCTGATCGTGCTGGAAAGCACCACTTATCCCGGCACTACGGAAGAGATCGTAGCCCCGCTGCTGGAAGCCGGCAACCCGCGCGGCCTGAAGACGTTGCGCGCTGCCGATCAGTCCGGATTCTATGTCGCATTTTCGCCTGAGCGCGAGGACCCCGGCAACAAGACCGTGGCGCGGCATGACATTCCGAAGGTCATGGGCGGATGCAGCCCGGAGGCCACCCAGCTGGCGGCGGCCCTGTATGGCTCCATCTTCCACCGTGTGGTACCGGTCAGCAGCCCGGCTGTGGCGGAGATGACCAAGCTGCTGGAAAACATCTACCGCTGCGTGAACATCGCCCTGGTCAACGAGCTGAAGCAGCTGTGCATGAAGATGGGCATCGACATCCACGAGGTGATCGACGCAGCCAAAACCAAGCCCTTCGGCTTTCAGGCCTTCTATCCCGGCCCGGGCCTGGGCGGCCACTGCATTCCCATCGACCCGTTTTACCTCTCGTGGAAGGCCAAGCAGTTCGACTTCCGCACACGCTTCATCGAGCTGGCCGGCGAGGTTAACACGGCCATGCCTCACTTTGTCATCGAGCAGATTGCCAACGGCCTCAACGAGCAGCGCAAAGCCCTCAAGGGCGCACGGGTTCTGGTGCTGGGTGTGGCCTACAAGCGCGACATCGACGACCTGCGCGAGTCGCCCTCGCTGACCATCATCGAGATGCTGCGCGACAAGGGCGCCCTGGTCTCCTACAACGATCCGTACTTCCCCACCGTGGGCCGTGGACGCCACTACGACCTGAACATGACCAACACGCCGCTCGACAACCTGGGCCAGTACGACGCCGTGGTCATCGTCACCGACCACTCCGACTACGACTACAAGGCCATCGTCGAGCAGTCGCAGCTGGTGGTGGATACGCGCAATGCCACCAAGGGCGTCAATTCAGAGAAGATTGTGCGCTGCTAGGTCTCTGACCGAGCAGTCTGTGCATATTTTCCGATGGTGCGGCTGCAGCCATCCTTTTCGGTCGTTCTTGACATTCCATCTGCTGCAGAAGGGGCAGGTAACGCAAATTGATCAGGGGCGTGATAGCGTATCAGTTTGAAGCAAATTAGAGCTAACGCTTAGACCTGAGGTTCATAAGCATGAATATTTCTGTCTGCATGGCTGCATATAACGGTGAGCGGTTCATACACGAACAGCTCACTTCTATCCTGGCACAGCTGAGTAACGACGACGAAATTGTGATCGTCGACGATGCCTCTAGCGATGAGACAGTTGCGATCGCTGAAAGCTTTTGCGACGAGCGGATTCGGATTTTACAGCAAGGACGAAATTGTGGGGTTATCAAAACGTTTGGCCGCGCGCTGGAGGAGGCCAAGGGTGAGATTATCTTCCTGGCAGACCAGGACGACATTTGGCGTACGGACAAGATTTTGAAGATCAAAGGCATGTTTTCAGCATGTCCCGATATATCGCTAGTGATAAGCAATTGTTCTATCATCGATGCCGATGGCAACATTACTTCAGAATCGTGGTGCAAGTCTGGGAGCTTTCACGCCGGCGCCCTGCACAATCTTGTGCGTTACCGTTATCGAGGATGCCAGATGGCATTTCGTCGTTCGATTTTGGGGTACTGTCTGCCATTTCCTCCGGATATACCGATGCACGACATGTGGATCGGTATTGTGAATCAGTTTGTGGGGAGAACGGGGTTTATCGATGAGCCCCTAGTTTTCTACAGACGTCACGATCGAAACAAATCTCCTGAGAAACACGCTCCTATCGTGCAAATGATCCGTTGGCGGTGGGCTCTTGTGAAAAATCTGGTTTTGCTGTATGCGCGCAGGCTGGCCTTGGGAAGAAGTAGCGTTACGATTCGAAACCGGTAGTGAACGCTCGCAGAGCGGTCTCCGCCAATTTGGACAGCGGTTTCAGTGATTTGATAAGGAGGAAATGGCGCAAACCCCAAAAACTGGCTCTATAGCACTATTTGTGGGTGAAGAGCAGTCCATCACGTAAAAGGCGCCGGCTTCAAGCAAGAGCTGATCGAGGATGTTCACGTCATGCACTTTGCCGTTCGTAATCCGGATGAACGTAGGGATGTTGCCATGCAAATCCAGTAGGGTGTGCATCTTGACGGCGCCTTTGTGCTTGCGGAACCTGGCCCATGGGAACACCGAAAGGCAAAGATCGATGGTGGTCGAATCCATCGCGTACAGGCTCTGATCGAGGTCGACGCCGAGCGGATCGTTCGTGTACAGGGGCCGCGCAATGCCGATCAGGACCTGCGCGAACTCCGCATAGATGCGCCAGTCTCGCGATTCGTTCGCATCAGCCAGCATAGAACGCACCACGCTACCGCGGAACCCCTATGGTAGAGTTTGCCGCCTACGGCCTTGAGACATGCCGCGATATCGCGTAGGCTCTGGCGGTAGGTAAGCTGGGCGAAGGCCATGGCGAGGTACTGATTCCAGCAGGAAAAGTCCTTCGCGTAACGATCCCCGCCATAGCAGACCACGCACATATTGTAAATATTTAAATTGGAAATACTCTAGCGGCGGTTACCAGCGGCGCGAGTCGTCTGTGGAAGAGCCTCTGATCCAATTTCGGCAACGAATGGACGTGGTGCGCGTTTGCGGATGCGCAATCGGCGTTGATGCTGTTTCCTGCGCGGCGATGCGAATCACTTTCAGAGATGTCTAGCAGACAAATCCTGCTCTTTCACCGCCTTGGCATTCGCTACTTGCTCTCCTCTGCTATCGGCTTCTTGCGCCGGAGCACCCGCGCCGGAACCCCGACGGCAATGGAGTTGGAGGGCGCGGTGATCACGACTGCATTCGCTCCAATTTCCACATCATCCCCGATCCGAATCGCACCCAGAACCTTGGCGCCCGCCCTATATCCACGCGGTTTCCAAAAACCGGCCCTCCGCGATCACCAGTGTTCTTCATTCCGACTGTTACCCCTTGGTGAATCACACAGTCATCTCCAAAAACGGCATCGCCGCTGATGACAATTGCCCCGAAGTGATAGATTCGGAATCGCCGCCCCAGCGTTGCTTTGTGGGAAAGCTCAATGCCCGTCAGTACTTCAGAGACAGGCTTCAGTACCATATAAAGAAAGGTAAAGGACAGCCGCAGCTAACGCCAGCGAATGGTGCAGAGCCAGTGTCCATGGCAGTAAACAGCCATGGCGCAGAAACCCTGGCAGAAAAGTCTCCGTCCATGCATGCGCCAATCCTCGCGGATGTTCTCAAACAAATTCATCCTCAATACTCTTGTCAGTCTTTCAGCGCGTTGATGGTTGAGTGGGTAATGGACTCTCTAGCCGGGACTTGCGCGCTGCTGTTGCCCGCGCACATGATCAATAGCGCAAGCAACACGACGAAGTTGTCGCGCGAAAAAATGTCCATATTTGCCGACATCAGCAATGCGACTACGATGAGTAGTTTAATTGAGCGTCCGTACTCTGGCGGCAGCTTGTCTGAAGTCCGAGTTGCAGTACGCCAGAGCGCACGAATAAACAACCCAAACATCACCACACCAAGAACACCGAGTGGCAGGAGGAAGGCCATCAGAGAAATATCCGTAACCGGAAATGCCATCACCCCCAGAGTGGAATACGGCAATCCAAATCCCTGCCCCCAAGGAAAATGTTCCGTAATGCTCTTCCAATACTGCTGGTAATTGCTCATGCGGCCAATTACTAGGTCCCGCTGATACAACATCTGAGCACCCCCGCCACCGCCCAAAAGGCGCGAATATGCAACCGCACGAGCACGGCTGTCAGCCATCAGGAGTGCGCCAATGACTGCCCCAAACAGCACGAGAAACCCAAGCAATTGACCCAGGCGGCGGACTGCTTCATGACGCCCTTTTGAAATGAAGATAGACCCGACAAAAAACACCATCAATCCGGCCAACAACGTCCGAGTTTGAGAGATAAAATTCGTGACCGTGCCTATTAAAAGGGCCGAACCCGCAAGGAACCTATTGATGCGCGAGTGCTCGCCCCGAACTACAAAGTACAGGATGATGAATAACATTGCAGTTTCGTTGTCCCACCGTAAGCGCGCGATTTTACTCAAAGTTAAAGTCTCGTGGGAATCCCCATAGATCTGCACCACGTATAAGTTAAAGACGAAGTGCAGGATTAAGGCCGAACTGGCACTGATGATCGTTGCTCCAGCCGCATAGCGGAAGAACTTGCGCAGATCAATGCTAGTTCCAGCCGCAAGCAGCAGCACAGCAATTGCAAACGGGCAGTAAACGCGTGCTTGACCCAAGGCGTCGTGTAAAGTGGCATCCCCAAGGGCCACGGAGCCAACGATGTACGCGCCAACAGTGAGCGTAAAGAATGCCACCATGCCCGCTAATCGAATCTTCCCCAAGAAGGCGATTTTCAACAGCAGCAAGCATATAACCAGATAGTATATGATATCGAAACCTGTGAGCTGAATGATACCCAAATTCACAAAGACAAAACGGCTGAAAGGCATCGCAACGGCCAGAAAGAATGTCGCGAAGACTACTGAATCAATCCGGGCGGCAACCCGCTGAGAGTCGGCAATCGGCGAATTGTCCGGCCCTGCGGCCATAAGCGGTCGGTTCATAGTCGCACCATCCTGACTGCGCTACTTGACGCCAAAAGAACGAAGATATGCTGGCCAATCAAGGATTGGAAACCGAAGCCCGCGAGTCAAACCGCTGCTCGCATATCCGCAAGATCCGCTCAGCGGCGTGCCCGTCCCGGTACGGGATCTGACAACATTCGTGAACCGCCTTTCGCGAGTCGATTTGGGTAACACGCTCGCGAAACAGCGGCCAATTCCCAGCGATGAGTATATTCGTTCCACAAACAACCGTCACAGGCCTTTCCGTGTTTTCGCGCAGGGTTAGGCAGGGGACCCCAAGCGCCGATGTCTCTTCCTGCAATCGCCCGCTATCAGTGACGACCATCTTTGCATTGGCGGTCATGCAGAGCGAATCCAGATAGCCAAAAGGCTCGACCAGCTTAAGCGAGGGGGGCAGGAATACCCGGTCATGAAGGGAAGCAAGCCTCGCACGGGTACGCGGATGTACAACAAAGATCACCGGCATCTGTTCGGCCACCCAGGCAAGCTGGCGGCATATCTCCGCGAGATGCTGGGGATCATCCACATTCGAAGGCCGGTGCAATGTCAGATATGCGTATGAACCCGACTCGACACCAAAACTGCGATAGGAGTCAAGTTCGCGAACACGGGGTAACATGCGCAAGAGAGTGTCGATCATAACATTGCCAACCAGATGAATGGCCTCGTTGGAATGGCCTTCTCTGACCGGGTTGTCTATCCCGGACTGCTCAGTGACAAATAGCAGGTCGCTGATGGCGTTAGTAATTACACGATTCACTTCCTCGGGCATGCCGCGATCAAAGGAACGCAGGCCCGCTTCGACATGGGCAACCGGGAGATGTTCCTTGGCGGCAACTAGTCTACAGGCCACGGTGGAGTTCACGTCGCCAACCACCATACACAGGTCCGGGCGATGCTGTTCGACCCACTTCTCGTACCCTTCCATGATTCGCGCAGTCTGCACAGTGTGACTTCCGGAGCCCACGCCCAGGTGACATACCGGATCAGGCAAGCCCAAATCCTTGAAAAACACGTCCGACATCAAAGCGTCATAATGCTGGCCGGTATGAATCAGTCTGATTTCGAGCGTAGGAAACTGAGGAGCAACCGCGAACAGCGCCGCTGCCTTCATGAAGTTGGGGCGTGCGCCCGCAATGAGATCTACGATTGCCACTTAGTTTTCAGAACCTTTCCCGGCCTGGTATAGACGAAAGTACTTGGTTACGGCGGCAGAGCGTCCGAGAAGAGGAATCGCCCTTGCAGCCAGAGCTGCCCGCTGGTCGTCAGACCAGCGCTCCAGTTGAGTAGGAGACGAACCTAGTTCGAATTCAATCGCATTCCCAAGCAGGCGCCCATGTGCGGTCGCCTGGACGACTGCGTCGGTCATGATCACTGGCAGGCCAGCCAGGCAGTACTCCGCAAATTTGACTGGCGAAGCCACATCATTGATGGCATTGCGCTCACGCAGAAAAACGCCGAAATCAGCCGCATTCAAATACTCGTTGACTTGGTTGATTCTTGCTGAAAAAAGCCGGTAGTTCTCGCTTGGCAACGTCCTTAGAGCATCTCGGGCCTCTTCCTGGTTCGGTGTTATCACCAGGAACACCGCACGGCCGCTGCGCCCGACAACACAGCGAAAGAGGTCTACAGCTTCATGGAAGCACTGATAATGGCTGATCGATCCCACGAATGCTAGCACCAACTGGTCAGAATCAATACTCATGCGCTCCCGGCCCACGCATCGCAACGAGGAGGAAAAGAAGAAAGATCGCTCTGACGCACAACAGGGAATGACTTCCACCGGCCGGTGGTCGGAGTTTGGAAGGCATCGATCCCTTAGCAGTTCGCTCACGAATATAGCCTTGGTACTGAATCGCCGGGCGGCGGCACGATAGCCAGCAGCGACTCGCATCTTAGCGAACCGCACAAAACGAGCCAACATTCCGGTAGCCGGTTTAGACATGCCAAATTCCGCTACTGCATCTCCACGGCAATCCCAAAT
>JBEKZR010000133.1:0-8862 GCA_049509715.1 Occallatibacter sp.
AGGCGGCGGCGGCCATGCAGCCGAATTTCGTGCTCATGAAGCTGCCCGGAGAGGCTGGTCTCGAGTTCGTTGAGATTCTGCCCTTCACGCCCGACAATCGCAACAATCTGATTGGCTGGATTGCCGGCCGCAGCGACGGCGCGCACTACGGCACATCCGTGGTCTACGACTTTCCCAAAACCAAACTGGTTGATGGGCCGCAGCAGATCGAGGCGCGCATCGATCAGAATGCGCAGCTCTCGGGGCAGCTCACGTTGTGGAATCAGCAAGGCTCGCATGTGCGGCGCGGTAGCCTGCTCGTGATCCCTTGCGGGCGTGCGTTGTTGTACGCGGAGCCCATCTACCTCCAGGCCGAGCGCAGCCCCATGCCGGAGCTTCGCCTCGTTGTGCTCGCGCTGCAAGACCGGCTCGCCTACGCGCCAACCTTCGAGGCGGCGCTGGCTTCCCTTTTCGGCTCCGAGTCCTCCTCCCTGAGCGCCGCTGAAACCGCGCCCCAGTCCACACCCGCCGCGGCAACAGCAGGCGCGCCGCAGCCCGCAGCGGACGTCAATGCGCTCATCGCGCAGGCGGGCAAAGACTTTTCCGATTACGAGCGCCTCACCTCGGAAGGCAAGCTGGCCGAGGCTGGACAGAAACTTGACGATTTGAAGCGCGTCCTCGACAGGCTGAACGCGCACCGCTGAACGTGCAACCCAGCCAGTCTGGCTGACCCGCGCGGGTCGAGCGCTACTTTACCCGCGCAGTTTGGTCAGCAAATCGTGGGGATGCACGGGCTTGGCCAGAATCTCGAACTCGTAGCCCCTGGCGCGTGCCTTTTCCAGCAGATCGGCCGTCGCCGCCTGGCCGGAGAAAAGCAGAATCTTGATCCGCGGCAGCAGCGCGCGGATGCGGATCGCCGCATCGATTCCGTTCAGGTCGGCCATGATCACGTCGGAGATGAGCATATCCGGCTTGAAGGTGGGAGCCTCTTCCAGGGCCTTTTCGCCGGAATAAACGGCGCGGGCCTCAAAGCCGCTCTGGTTCAGGATCATGGCCAGCGAGTCGGCGAT
This sequence comes from Occallatibacter sp., assembly GCA_049509715.1. GTDB lineage: Bacteria > Acidobacteriota > Terriglobia > Terriglobales > Acidobacteriaceae > Telmatobacter. The sequence continues at coordinate 1,050 of JBEKZR010000133.1, forward strand.
CACCCGTTCGTCGTCGACAACCATCACCTTGGGCTTAGCGGTGTTTTCCGGCATACTCTCCTGGACTCCATGATGAAGTTGGCGGAACGGCGCGCTGCTGTGCGACTCCACAACGCGCCGCCTGACGGCGATCGATGAGAATACACTTCCCTGGCAAGACGCTTTCCTACAATGATACGCTCAGCTTGAGCGATTCTCTGCAAGCCTCTTGACCTCGATGCGGCATAAGCCGCCGGCAAGCGGCCGCAAACCACACCGTGGACCCTAGGCGGCTGCCGACGCCGATTCATCTGGGAGCAACCGGCCAACAATAGACTGGCAACAACAACCGGCCGCGGCTATGCCGGCGGACCGTTACCGGAGAACCACCCATGCAGGAAACCGGCGTCCCCAACCAGACCCCAACCCCGGTCCCAGTCGTTGAACCGATCATTCGCGCCGAGAAGGTCGAGAAGTACTACGCGCAGCCCAGCGAGAACCGCATTCAGGTCATCTCGGCTACCGACCTTCAGATCGTGCCCGGGGAGATTCTTGCTTTGCTGGGCCCCTCCGGTTCCGGAAAATCCACCATGCTGCGCATGTTGACCGGGCTCTCCACGCCCACCGCCGGCCAGGTCTACTGGCACGAGAAGCCCATCGCCGGCGCTGAGATCAACGTTTCCATCGTCTTTCAGAGTTTTGCGCTCTTCCCCTGGCTCACGGTGCTCGAAAACGTCGAAGCTCCGTTGCAAGCCCGCGGCATCGCCCCTGATGTGCGCCGCGACCGCAGCATGAAGATGCTGGACACTGTCGGCCTGGACGGCTTTGAAGCCGCCTATCCCAAGGAGCTCTCCGGCGGAATGAAGCAGCGGGTAGGCTTTGCCCGCGCCCTGGTCGTCGAACCCGAAGTCCTCTTCATGGATGAGCCCTTCTCCGCGCTCGACGTGCTGACCGCCGAAAACCTGCGCAGCGAACTGCTGGAGCTGTGGGCCAACAAGACCATGCCCACCAAGGCCGTCTTCCTCGTCACCCACAACATCGAGGAGGCGGTCCTGCTGGCCGACCGCATCATCGTCTTCGGCCGCAACCCCGGCCACATCCGCACCGACTTCCGCGTGCAGTTGGCCCAGCCCCGCGACCGCAAATCCGAGCCCTTCACGCAGTTGGTCGACTACATTTACAAGGTGCTCACCAAACCCGATGTGGCCCCTGACGAGGCGCCCGATCAACAGCTCCGGGTTCGCGACCAGCGCCAGATGCACTATCAGATGCTGCCGCATTCGCGCCCCGGCGGTATCGCCGGCCTCCTCGAGCTGCTGCTGGACAAAGGCGGACGCGACGACATCTACCGTCTGGCCGAAAATCTGGCCTTCGAGATCGACGACCTGCTGCCCATCGTCGATGCCGCGGAACTGCTCGGCTTCCTCAAGGTCGAAGAAGGCGACGCGGCCATCACCCCCAGCGGCGCCGAGTTTGCCAACTCTGAAATTCTCCGCCAGAAAGAGCTCTTCCGCGACGCCGCCGTGGCCAACGTCCTGCTGCTCCGCCAGATTCGCCGCGCCCTCGAAGCCAAAAGCGACCACTCCGTGCCCGAGGAATTCTTTCTCGACATGCTCAACGAGCAGTTCAGCGAGGAGGAATGTCTGCGCCAGATGGAAACCGCCGTCGCCTGGGGCCGCTACGCCGAGCTGTTCGACTATGACGCCGGACGCCGCCGCTTCGTGTTGCCCGACGCGCAGGATGAAGAAATTGCCCCCAGCGAGGACAGCGAGTGAATCTCCAGCACCCTCTTGCGCGAACGCCGGTCAGTGCCCGCGCCTGGCCGTTCCTCATCGATCTGGGAGTGGCCGCCTGTGCGCTGACTATCTTCTTTTCCATCGTCAGCACCGGCGTCTACTGGCTCGGCAAACCGATTCCCGTGGTGCCCATCTCGCACTCCATTGGCGCGCTGCCGGCCTACGCCTTTTACTCCATCGTGCGCATCGGCATCGCCTACCTGCTCAGCCTGCTCTTCGCCATCACCTACGGATACACCGCCGCGCATAGCCCCCGCCTCGAGCCCTGGATGATCGCGGTCCTCGATATCCTCCAATCCATTCCCGTGCTCAGCTTTCTGCCCCCCGTCGTGCTGGCCATGGTCGCGCTCGTTCCGGGCCGTCAGATGGGCATTGAAATGGGCGTTATCCTGCTCATCTTCACCGGCCAGGTCTGGAACCTCGCCTTCAGTTTCTATTCCTCGCTCAAAACCATCCCGCGCGAGATGCTGGAAGCCTCGCGCATCTATCGCTACTCCGCCTGGCAGCGCTTCTGGCAGCTTCAAATGCCCTTCGCCGCCATCGGCCTGGTCTGGAACTCCATCGTCTCCGTCGCCGGCGGATGGTTTGCCCTCATGGCCTGCGAGATGTTCACCATGGGCGCCCGCAGCTTCCAGTTGCCCGGCCTGGGCAGCTACCTGCAGACCGCCGCCGACTCCGGCGACATGCGCGCGCTTGTGGCCGGATTCGCGGTTGTGATCCTCATCGTCGTCGCCACCGATCAGCTGGCGTGGCGCCCGCTCATCGCATGGAGCGACAAGTTCAAAATCGAGCAGGTCGAGTCCGCCGACCGCGTCGCTTCTCCCGTCCTTGAACTGCTCCGCCGCTCCAGCCTGCTCACTTCCCTGCCCGGCCGCATCTTTGCCAAGGTCGAAGAACCCATTTACCGCCGCATGGCGCGCACCAAAGACTGCCGCATCGTCCATCCGCTGGACGAAGGCCAGACCGGCAAAGCCTCCGCCGGACTCTGGGCTCTGGCCGTGACCGCGATCATCGTCGCCGGCTGGGGCGCCACGCAGGCCATCCTCATGCTCCGCACCGTCACCTGGCCCGAGCTGCGCCTGCTGCTGGAGGGCGCCGGAGCCACCTTTCTCCGCGTAAACACCGCCCTGCTCATCTCCGCCGCCTGGACCATCCCCGCCGGCGTCGCCATCGGCTTCAGCCCCAGGCTCGCCCGCTTCGTGCAGCCGCTTGCGCAGATATTGGCTTCGGTCCCGGCCACGGCCTTCTTCCCCATCCTGCTCATCGGACTGGTCAAAATCGGCGGCGGCCTGGGCATCGGCTCCATCACTCTTATGCTTCTCGGCACGCAGTGGTACATCCTCTTCAACGTCATCGCCGGAGCCATGTCCATCCCCTCCGACCTCCGCGAAGTCTCCTCGCTCTTCCACTTCACCCGCTGGCAGCGCTGGACCAAGCTCATTCTCCCCGGAATCTTCCCCTACCTCATCACCGGCATGGTCACAGCCTCCGGCGGCGCCTGGAACGCTTCGGTTTTTGCCGAATACTCCCACGTCCAGGACCGCACCCTCCAGACCATCGGCCTGGGCGCGCATATCGACGCCGCCACCGACACGGGCCGTTTTCCCATCCTGCTGCTCGCCACCATCTTCATTTCGCTCATGGTCGTCACCATGAACCGCCTCGTCTGGCGCCGCCTCTACCGCCTTGCTGAGACCCGGTATAAGCTGGAAGGCTGATCCGGGTAATAATAGTGAAATGATCTGCGCCAAGAGCGACTTGACTCGATATCAAACCCGGTTCTCCGACGGCAAGCACGAGGGCGTCTCCGACACGACTGCCGACAAAGGCGGGCAGCATTCCGGGTTTCGACCCCACGACCTGCTGGAGGCAGCCCTGGCGGCATGTGTGAACATGACGGTGCGAATGTACGCGGACAACCACGGAATTCCTCTGCGGGGCGTGACCACGAATGTGAGCCTGGACAGAACCCATCCCGAAGAAGTTGTGTTCCGGTATGAAGTCGAACTGGACGGTGAACTGACAGAGGAGCAACGGAACAGGCTGCTTCAAGCCGCCGGCGCGTGTCCCATCCGCAAGACGCTGTCGAAGAGAATCAGGTTTGAGCGCGGCGCGGGTGCGTCAGGTGCGTAGACGTCTCAAATAGAGCCTGGGAGCCGGTCTTCCGGGGTGCCTCATGATTCGAGTGGGTTTGGTGGGCTTCGGCACGGCCGGGCGCGTCTTTCACGCTCCGCTCAGCGCCGTGAAATCCCCTGCGACTGGAGCGGCGAGCCGAGGGAAACGAACTGACGTGAGTCGAAACAAAGAGGAGCATCAGCGGTCAGGAAGCACTCCCACCTTCGGTTTTTCCGCTTCCGCCTTGTTGTGCGCGTGAGGGTGTATGCTTTACCCGGAGGCGCGTATGAAACCTTGGTTGGCGCTCCTGGCTCGCGTGCTGGCGCTGTCGTGGGCCGGATTCTGGATGTTCTTTTTCATAGCAGAGTCGGTGGCGTGGCGCACGCCTGTGCGCGCGGCGTTGCCCTGGGCGGGCGTGGGCCTGTTTTTTGTCTGTCTGGCGCTGGTGCCGTGGCGCTGGGAGGCGATAGGAGGGCTTCTGCTTATGGCCGCCGGATTGTCCACCGGAGTGGCTTATGCAGTTTGGTCGGGGCCGCAGTTGCCTGTCGCCAGCCGGGTTCTGACGACTGTCGCTTTCAGTGTTCCTCCACTCGCGGCCGGGATTCTTTTTTTGATGCATCGTCGGGCCGTGACGGCCAACGCTTGAGGCCCCGGTTTCTGAAGTCAGCATGGACCCAGGAACCGAAGTGAAGCATTGAAATGGTGAGTTTATGCGAAGCCTTTGGTGCTTGATCGTTCTGACGTTGGCTACATGCGCTTGGCCACAGTCATCGCAGCCTGCCACCGATACTGCGCTATCGAAGCAGGCGTTTGATGGCGAGTGGTGGCTCAAGACAAACGTTGGAGAGCGTTCTGGATTCCTCAATGGTGTTGCTGACTGCTTGACTTGGACGGCACATAAAAAAGGATTCAGCGAGACTCCAGAGCAGATCATGGACAAGATCGACAAGTTCTATAAATCTCATCCCGGTTCGGCACGTCTCAGCGTCATCGACGTATGGCAAAAGGTTGCAAATCAGCCGAAGGCCAGCAAGGCTACATCAGATACAGGGGAGACGTGGACGAATGCTCACTGGTATCTGAACGGTGACTGGTGGTGCCAGGCTTACGAGCCTGAGCAACTTGGGTTCGTAGAAGGCTATCTCTGGTGCCAGAAAACGGAGGTTACCGCTCCAGCTGAAAGCTACTCAGGGTCCGCCAGTTCATATCGTCGGAAGATCGATGCGTTTGTGAGGGCAAATCCCAAGCTATCCAAGGAAGCCGTTGCTGTAACACTCCACCGATTTCGGGACCGAGATGGCGTGGCTCCTTCAAAGTGAGTCCTTCAACCCGTTTCCTGCGAACGCCGCGCGTTGCGCCCTTCCGTAGTCGGCCCTGCGTTCGCCGCCTCCTTCTCCACCAGTGGCACCCAGAACCGGAAGCTGGCGCCCTTGCTTGGAACGCTGGATGCCTCGATCCCTCCGCCATGCGCGGCCAGAATGGCGCGGGCGATCGCCAGCCCCATCCCGGTTCCCTTCCCGCCGCTCGAACTCTTCTTGCCCCGGTAAAACTTCTCGAAGATCAGCGGTAAATCCAACGCATCGATCCCCGGCCCGTTGTCCTGCACGCAGAACTCCAGGCGCTCCCCGCCGCGGCGGCTGCTCAGCGTAATCCGCCCGCCGGGGGGCGTGAAGCGCGCCGCGTTCTCCAAAAGGTGCCGCAACACCCGGCCCAGCAGGTGCGGATCGAACCACGCGGGCCTGTCTGTCTCGCCCAGTCTGTCCGGCTCCTCCACGGCGATAGTCACCCGGTGCCCCGCCAATGCCGCCCGCGACTCTTCCACCGCCTGCTCCAGCAGCGCGCGGGGATGCTGCGGAACGGAGCGGACCTGCACCACATTGGCGTCGATCTCGGCCATTTCGACGGCCTCGCCGATCAGCAAATCCAGCCGTGCGGACTCCTCATCGACGATGGCCGCCAGGTCCAGCCGTCCGGCTTCGTCCAGCCCATTGGCCTCCCGAAGCGTGGTGGCGGCGGCGCGGATGGAGGTCAGCGGGGTGCGCAGTTCGTGGGTCAGCGAGTCGATCAGCGCCGTGCGCAGCCGTTCTCCCTCACGTGCCGCCTCCATGCGCGCCGAGGCCTCGATGGCAATCGACCGCGCCAGCACGATGGCCACCTGCGCGCTCACCGCCGTGGCCACCTCGCGGGAAAGCCGCGCCGGCCGCCAGCCCAGAGCGCCCACTGGCCGCATCCCCAGCATCAGCGCCGTGCTGTAGAAGCCCGCCTGCGTGGTAATCGTGGGATTCTGGCCCTGCGTCATGGCCTGCATGGTCGGTTGTAGGCTCTGCGGATAATCGGGCGCTGAGGAGTAGAACTGGTCTTGATCGCGCACGTACAGCACCACCCCTTCCAGCGCAAAGATGCGGTGGATGAGCCGGGGCAGGTCGCGGATCAGCCCTTCCGCGTCCTCGTACAGCATCATCTCCTGGCTCAACTCGTAGAGCCGTTCCACATCCTCCCGCCGCTGTTCGGCTTGGCGCGTCTGCCTGCGGGCCAGCTCTGCCACGCGGCCCACCACCACGCAACAGGCCAGAAATGAAACCATGGCCACCCACTCCTGTGCGCTGGCCAGCCGGAGCGTGTGGTAGGGAAGCAGGAAAAAGTAATCGAATGACAGTGCGCAAAGAACCGCAATATATAGCGCGAGCCATATGCCGGCCTGGGTCGCCGACCACACCACCAGCACCAGAAAAACCATCCCCGCGGCCGTCGAGTTGGCGCCCATCCACACCAGCGCCAGCGTGGTCAGCATCGCCATCAGCGTGGCCACGAACCACCGCAGAGCCCGCCGCAAGTACGAACGCGCGTCCATGATCTTCCTCACCCGAATCATACCCGTCCAGGCGAATGATGTAATCTTCTATGGAAAGAAGAACGCGATGCCCGGCAGAATTCTGGTTATCGATGACGAACCGCAAATCACCCGTGTGTTGCGCGCCGCCCTCTCCGCGCAGGGCTATGACGTGCGCACGGCCAACGATCCTGAGGAGGCCTTGCAGCTCTTCCGCGATTGGCCGCCCGACTTGGTGGTAACCGACCTCATGATGCCCGGCATGTCCGGCGTTGAGGTCACCCGCGCCATCCGCGCCCGCTCCGCCACGCCGGTGCTGGTTCTCTCCGTCCGCGACCACGAGCGCTCCAAAGTGGAGGCCTTTGACGCCGGCGCCGACGATTATGTCACCAAACCCTTCGGCATTCAGGAGTTGCTGGCCCGCGTGCGCGCCCATCTGCGCCGCGCCCCGGAGCGCGCCACCGCCGCCATCGAAGCCGGAGACTTCGTGGTGGACTCCACCGCCCATAGCATTACCGTTCTCGGCCAGCCCATCCATCTCACCCCCAAGGAATTCGATCTGCTCCTCCATCTGGCCCGCAACGCCGGAAAGGTCATGACCCATCGCGCCCTGCTCACCTCCATCTGGGGAGCGCAGTCGGCCCACCAGCCCGAGTATCTGCGCGTCTTCATAGGCCAGTTGCGCAAAAAGCTCGAAGCCGAAACCGGCAAGCAGTACATCCAGACCGAGCCCTGGGTGGGCTACCGCTTTGTCCCCGAGGGTTGGAGCGGCAACGAGGACTGACCTCTTCAATCCTCCATGCATCAAGGGCTGCGGAACCCGGTTTTCCATGGGTTTCAACCAGATTTCGCCCCTTTCATTGAGTCCTTACACTTTATTTAGGAAATCTTATCGATACTTGAATTTGGCCTGACCCAGAATGGTTTTTGAGCCTGCAATCCGGCCCATGACGAACGGCGTCATGCGCCTGAAAATGAGAGACCTGCCATGCAAGATGGATTGATGTTGCTGTTCACGGTAGTTTTCTTCGCCCTGGCGTTTCTTTACGTCAAGGCATGCCAGAAGTTGAGGTAACCCATGCAAACCGACATC
>JBEKZR010000134.1:0-8795 GCA_049509715.1 Occallatibacter sp.
CGCTTCTTCAAAAAACAACGGGAGAGATGAATTCATTTGAGTTGCGCAGAGGTTTCTCAGTTCGTCTCAGAGGTAATTGCGTCGAGCGGAATGGCGGGCAGCAGGTGGGCGCGGGCGAGGACCTTGCGGGTCAGGCCAGTGAGCGCCATGCCGGCGGCTTCGCCGAGCGGAACCCAGCGCCGCTCGCCGCCTGTCACGGTCATGGCGTCGATATCGTCTTCAAAGACGGTGCGGACGCGGACGTAGTAATTGACCTGCATGATGGTGTGGCGGACGTTCATGCGCAGCTCCTGCTCGGGGACGGCGGGGTCCAGCAGAGTGGGCAGCTCCCATAAGCCCGGCATCACGGTAAGCGAGGCGGGCCGCTGCTCGAGCAGCACCTCGCGGCCGCTCTGGCCGGGACCGTTCTTCGGATTCTGGCTGATCCGCACCGAGAGCGCGTGGGCCACCTCGCGGCTCAGCATGGGGGACCGCGAGGGCGTCTTGTGCTCGCCCTGGGTTCGGCACCAGGCGGCCACCGGGCACGCCGGGCACTGCGGATTGCGGGGCAGGCAGAGGGTCGCGCCCAGCTCCATCAGCGCCTGGTTGAAGTCGCCGGGGTGCGCGGGGTCGAGGAGCTGAGCGGCCAGATCGTCAATTTTGCGCCTGAGCGCTGCGCCTCCGCCGGTGCGGCTCCCAGCACCCCAGCCTTGCAGCCGGCACAGCACACGCTCCACGTTGCCATCCACCGCGGCCACTGGTTCGCCGTGGGCGATGCTGGCGATGGCGGCAGCCGTATAAGCGCCGATGCCCGGAAGCAGGCGCAACTCGGCGCAGGTTACCGGCAGGTTGCCCTGGTGATGGCTGGCGACATACTGCGCCGCCTTGTGGAGCATGTGCGCGCGGCGATAGTAGCCCAGGCCGCTCCACAGCGCCAGCACCTCCTGCTCGGGAGCCAGGGCCAGCGAAAGCAGCGTGGGAAAGCGCGCCATGAAGGCCTGGTACCGCTCGACGGCCACGGCCACGCGGGTCTGCTGCAGCATGATCTCAGAAACCCAGATGGCGTAAGGATCGGCGCTGCGCCGCCAGGGCAGGTCGCGGCGGTTGCGCGCGTACCACGCCAGCAACTGCCGGCGCAGGCTGGCGATTTGAGAGCGATCGCGGTCCGGCCTGGCCATCTTGACCATAGGCTCAGCTTACGGCAATTGGGCCTGAATGGGGTATTCTCCGGCGCGGCGGGCAAGGGTCGCGTTTCGCCGTGTGAGAGTGCGCCAGCCGTTGCGGGGTCACTTTACTGGAGAAAATGCCGCGCCCGATGCAGCCGCCCACCGCAAGGCCCATGCTGAAGGAAGAGGCTTCCGGGATGTCCTTTTCGGTCGAGAGACTCGCTGGTTCCCATTTGGGTAACATCCGTTCACGGAAATTGTTTCGCGCTGGTCTGAATCGGCTTTCTGAGGTAAAGTTACGAGCAAGTACGCTGCCCCATGCCGCGCCGCATACGCAGACGCCGTGGAGAAAGCGTGATGGCCCCCGGACCGTTACGCCCGCGGGCAGCACCCCCACGAGACCGGGCAATCCCCTGTTTGGAGGCTCCCCTTGAAACGCATCCCACTCTTCCTATCGCTCGCTCTGATGGCCGCGCCTTCGGCCATCATGGCTCAGTCGTTCATCTCTTCTTCCAGCCTGGTTGCCGCGGGATCCAGCACAGACGGATCGGCTGGCCAGGTGGCATCGCCCGTCAAGGGTTCGATCGGCTCCGCCCAACCGATTTCGCGGGTGGCCTTCGGCGGCGGCGTCTCTCCGCTGGGGATCCAACTGCAACTGGCGACCAACCTGAGCAGCTACTTCAACGTGCGCGGCTCGGGCAACTTTTACAACTACTCCACCGACTTCACCAGCAACGGGATTACCGCCGACGCCAAGCTGAACCTGGCTTCAGCCGGCGCCGCGCTGGATATTTATCCCTTTCGCCAGGGGTTTCGCATCAGCCCCGGCGTTCTGTTGTACAACCAGAACCAGGTCACAGCCACTACCAGCGTGGCGGGTGGAACCAGCTTTACTTTGAACGGCACCACCTACTACTCGGCCAATGCGAATTCGACTACAGGCGCCACTCCCGTGAACGGAAACGCAACCCTGGGCCTGAACACCACCAAGCCGGCTTTCACCATCACGACCGGCTGGGGCAACATGATCCCGCGCAAGGGCGGACACTGGTCGTACCCGATCGAGATTGGCGTGGCCGTGATCGGAGCGCCCAGCGTGAAGGCGAATCTGGCAGGCTGGGCCTGCTATGACCAGGCGCAGACAAACTGCGCCAACATTGCCGGCAACAACCCGATTGCGACCGCGGTGCAAAGCAACTTGACGGCCCAGGTGGCCAAGTGGACCAACGATCTGAACCCGTTGAAAACCTACCCGATTATCTCGGTCGGCGTGGCCTACGCCTTCAAGGTCCGGCGGTAGGTCTCGGCAATCCTACGAGAAAAGGGCCGCCTCCACCAGGAATAGTGGATGGGAGCGGCGCTTTGTGTTGGAGTGAGTACGGGTTTGGGCCTGGCTGCGTGGCGTTAACTCAGCAACTCCCCAACCAGCCCCGGCGCCGCCTGGAGCGCCGCGTCGATCTGGGCCTGGTCTTTGCCGCCGGCCTCGGCGATCTCGGGCTTGCCGCCGCCGGAGCCGCCCACCAGTTTGGCCACCGCGCCCACCAGCTTGCCGGCCTGAATGCGCTTGATGAGGCCCGGCGTGACCCCGGCGATGAGAGCGACCTTGCCCTCGGGCTGCGCGGAGGCGAGCACCACCACGCCCTCGCCGAGTTTCTGCTTGAGATTGTCGACCAGGGTTCGAAGCTGGCCGCGCTCGAGAGAGTCGGCGCGGAGGGTTACGAGACGCACGCCCTTTACGTCCACGGCGCGGGCGAGAGCTTCGTCCAGCGCGCCGGCGGCAGACTTCATGCGAGCTTCTTCCAACTCGCGGCGGAGGCGCTTGAGTTCATCTTCCTGGCTGGCCAGCTTGGCGCGGAAGGCCTCTGAGGGGCTGCTGCCGGCAGGGGCAGGGGCAAGTTGCGCGGCGATCTGCGCGACGGCGTAATCCTGGCGGAAGGCGTCGAGCGCGCCGAAGCCGCTGATGGCCTCGAGGCGGCGAACGCCGGAGGAGACGGAGCCTTCGCTGACGATCTTGACCAAGCCGATCTCGCCGGTGGCGCGGGTGTGCGTGCCGCCGCAGAGCTCGGTGGAGAAGCCGTCGGAGAGTTTCACCACGCGCACCTTGTCGCCGTACTTCTCGCCGAACAGGGCCATGGCGTGGTACTCGTTCACGGCCACGTCGATGGGAACGTCCTCGATGGTTTCAACGCGCGCGTCGGCCAGCACCTCGCGGTTGACGATGGACTCGATCTCTTCCAGTTCCTCATCGGCCACCTGCGCGAAGTGCGAAAAGTCGAAGCGTAGCCGATCCGGATGGACTGCCGAACCGGCCTGCTTGACATGCGTGCCCAGGACTTGGCGCAGCGCCGCGTGGAGGAGGTGGGTGCCGGTGTGGTTGCGCTTGATTGCGTTGCGGCGGTCGCCGTCGACGACGGTGTTGACGCGGTCGCCCACGGCCAGCGGCTGCTTGAGCAGGGCTTTGTGGGCGCGGACTCCCTGGACGGGAAGAACGCAGCCCTGGATTTCAGCGACGGTCGTGTTGCCGTCGGCGGAGGTAAACCAGCCTGTATCGCCGACTTGACCGCCGGAGTCGCCGTAAAAGCTGGTCTGGTCGAGGACGACTTCGACCTGGTCGCCAGCGGCGGCGGCAGGAACGCCTACGCCATTCTTCACGATGGCGAGGACTTCAGCGCCGGGGACGGTGAGCTGCTGGTAGCCGAGAAACTCCGTTTTCTGGAGTTCGCGGAATGCCGGGCTCGCCGTCTTCTGGCTGCCACCCTTCCAGGAGGCGCGGGCGCGGGCCTGCTCTTCGGCGCGGGCGGCTTCGAAGCCTTCCATCTCGAAACCAATTCCAGCATCGTGGGCTGCGTCGACCATGAAATCGAGAGGCAGGCCGTAAGTTTCATAGAGGTGGAATGCATCTTTGCCTAGTAACCTAATGGGACTGTTTTTCTCTCTCTCCGCAGCTTCTAGCAGAGTTTCATCGCCCGACGTAGCATTGATAAATTTGAACGAGCCTCCCTCGTTTAGAAAATCATTAAGGCTTCCCGATTCATTTCCACGAAGTATCTCATAAGCTTCCCTGTGCCGATCTCGTGCCTCCCAGATTTTTCTATCAAGTTCAATCGCTCCAACCTTCAGCACACGGTCAAATTGTTTCTCTTCGGCGAGTACGACTTTGGCCACGCGATCCGCTGCGTCCACCAACTCCGGGTAGGCGCCCTGCATCAAATCGCGGACGGCATAGACCATCTGATAAAGAAACGGTTGCACCTGGCCATGTAAGCGACCATGGCGGATGGCGCGACGCAAAATCTTTCTGAGTACATAACCCCGGCCCTCATTCGATGGCAGCACACCATCATTAATTAGAAAAGTAGCTGCACGAGCATGATCAGCAATGATGCGGAGGCTGGCGGTACCAAGGAGTCTCGACAATGCCCCTGATTCCAAATACTTCGCCAGAACCGATGCGCCCGCAATTGTTCCTGCTGAAATGACCGTCTCGGTTAGCTTGGCTAATGCCGTATTTTCCATTAACTCCGCTGCTCTTAAGATCAGCGGCGTGAACAGATCCGTCTCGAAGTTGGAGACTTTGCCTTGCAACGCGGCGGCTACGCGCTCCAGGCCCATGCCGGTGTCGATGGAGGGTTTGGGGAGCGGGGTGAGCTTATAGGTGGTTGTCCTGGTGGCTGGGTCGATGATCGCCGAGCGGTCGAACTGCATGAAGACCAGGTTCCAGATTTCGACGTAGCGGGCTTCGTCGTGGCCGAAGGGCTTATCGACGCCGGGGGTCTCGGCGGCCTCAAGACCCATGTCGTAGAAGATCTCCGAGCAGGGGCCGCAGGGGCCGGTTTCGCCCATCTGCCAGAAGTTGTCCTTCAACCCAAACTGAAAGATGCGCTCCTTCGGGACGCCGGCCTCGATCCAATAGCTCTCGGCCTCGTCGTCGCGAGGAACGCCGTCAGCGCCCTCAAAAATTGTGACGTAGAGGCGGTCCTTGGGAATGCCGAAGCCCTCCGGGCTCTTAGCCACCAAGTCCCACGCGAAGGAAATTGCCTCGCGCTTGAAGTAGTCTCCGAAGCTGAAGTTGCCCAGCATCTCGAAGAAAGTGTGGTGGCGGCGGGTAAAGCCAACGTTTTCAAGGTCGTTGTGCTTGCCGCCGGCGCGGACGCACTTCTGCGAAGTCGTCGCGCGGGAGTAGTCGCGCCGCTCCGCGCCCAGAAAGAGGTCCTTGAACTGGTTCATGCCGGCGTTGGTGAACAGCAGAGTGGGGTCGTTCAAAGGCACCAGCGAGGAAGAGTGCACCCGGCGATGCGGCAGCTCTCTCGTCTCAAAAAAGCGCAGAAACAGTTCACGAATTTCGTTTCCGGAGCGGAATTGCATGGCTCCTTTAGTGTAATGGGCGGCGCGGAATTGGGGCAGGCCTTCCCCGAGAAGCCAGAATAGCGGTATACTTTCCTTAGGCCCATTCGGAGTGGGCCATCAGTATGGCTACGCTCAGAACACACATCAATTTGCCCGAAGAATTGGCCAAGGACATCGACGAGCTTGTCGGACCTCGGGGACGCAGCGCTTTTATCGTGGAGACGACCGCGAAAGAGGTCAAGAGGCGAAGGCTGTTGGCTTTTCTGGACCGGGATGAACCGGCATGGCGCGACGAGGATCATCCCGAGATTGCAGCGCAAGGCGCGGCGGCCTGGGTTCACAATTTGCGCCGTGAACGGAGCGCCAGGCAAGAGCATTTGGATGAACTGGCCCAGGAGACCGAAGACTGATGGCATGGGATCGAAAGGCAATCCTTCTGGATACGAGCGTTTTGATCGATCTCCTGCATGGGCGCAAGGAACCGGCAGCGCTGATTCGCGATTTGATTCTGAGCGGCTCTGTTCTGGCGACCTCTTCGGTCAATATCGCCGAACTCTATGCGGGGATGCGCAAGGGCGAGGAGGCGGCAACGGAAGCGCTGATTTCGGGGCTGGAGTGTCTTCCATTGACACCGGAAATAGCAAAGAAGGCCGGAAATATCACCGCCGCACGCCGCAGGCTTGGGAAAACCCACTCCCTGGACGACATGATGATTGCCGCCACGGTCATCGAATACGGCTATACGCTATTGACGGACAATCGCAAGGATTTTGAGATTCCCGATATCGAACTATTTCCGGCATAGCGGCGATAGACGCCTACTCTTCGCGCGGTTCTACGTCCAGATTGTCGAGGGCGGCCAGAGCTTCGTCGGGGATGTCCCACTGGCGGAGGATTTTGTAGATGATGCCGGTGGAGAAGCCGGCGGCAACCAGGCGACGCATGACGCGGGCGGTCTCATTTTGGTTTTCGGGTTTGCGGATGCGCTTGCGTTCGAGGTGCTGGCGGGCCAGGGCTTCCTCGCTGGTCTGGGCGTAGCGGGTTTCGAGGGTCTCGGCGATGAGGCCGGCAGCGACGCCCTTTTGCTGCAAGTCCTGGCGGACGCGGCGCTGGCCCAGCTTTTCATTCTCCTGGCGCAGGCGGGCGTAGGTTTCAGCAAAGGCGGCGTCGTTCAGGTAGCTGTGTTCGCGGAGGCGGGTTATGGCTTGGGCGATGGCGGCGTTGCCCCGTTCGCCCGGCTCGACGCGGGTCTTCATCAGCCGCCGCAGCTCGGCCTCGGAACGCATCTGGCGGCCGAGAGCCTTTACTGCGTAGTTGTAAAGGCCCGATGCGTCGAGAAAGGATTTCGGCTTGGAAGATTTGCGCGCGAAAGGCATGAGGCTGCTCTGGGGCGATTGCTCCTGAAAAGCGACAGCAGGTCCTTCGACTCCCACTCTAGCGACGAAGACCCCGTCGCGGCGGCCGGCGGCGAAAACCCGCTGACTTGTTGCTTACCAGCGCGCTACCCGTTCAACTGCTCCTGCAGCTTGTTCAGCGTGCGGTGCAGGTCCTTGTCGGTCCGGCGCAGCTCGTCGATCTTGGAGATGGAGTGCATCACCGTGGTGTGATGCTTGTTGCCGAACTGGCGGCCGATCTCGGGCAAACTGGCTTCAGTCATCTGCTTGGCCAGGTACATCGCGATCTGCCGCGGCACCACCACATTGCGCGAGTTGTTCTTCTGCTTCAGGTCGGCGACCCTCATGCCGAAGTTCTCGGACACGGCGCGCTGGATGGCCTCGATGGTAATCTTGCGCACCTGCATGTCGATGAACTGCTTCAGGCACTGCTGCGTGGAGGCCAGCGTGATCTCCATGCGGTTGAGCTGGCACCAGGCGATCAGCCGCACCAGCGCGCCTTCCAGTTCGCGCACGTTGGTGCGCACGTTCGAGGCCACAAAAAGCGCAACGTCGGTGGGCAGTTGCACCTGCTCGCTTTCCGCTTTCTTCTGCAGAATGGCCACCTTGGTCTCCAGGTCCGGCGGCTGAATGTCGGCGATCAGGCCCCATTCGAAGCGCGAGCGCAGCCGGTCCTCGATCTCCGCCAGCTCCTTGGGCGGACGGTCGGAGGCGATCACGATCTGCTTCATGCTCTCATGCAACGCGTTGAAGGTGTGGAAGAACTCCTCCTGCGTGCGCTCCTTCTGGGCGATGAACTGGATGTCGTCGATGAGCAGCACATCCACCGAGCGGAAGCGGTCGCGGAAGCTGGTCATGCGGTCGTTGCGCAGCGAGGTGATCATCTCGTTGGTGAACTTTTCCGCCGAGACGTAGCAGATGCTGGAGGAGGGCTGGCGGCGCTTCACCTCGTGGCCGATGGCGTGCATCAGGTGAGTCTTGCCCATGCCCACGCCGCCATACAGGAAGAGCGGATTGTAGGCCTTGGAGGGACGCTCAGCCACGGCCAGGGAAGCGGCGCGGGCAAATTGGTTGCCGTTGCCGATCACGAAGGCGTCGAAGGTGTAGCGCGAGTTGAGCTGGGCAGCGGTGGACCAGTCGAAGCGCGCCTGCTCCGGCGTACGCGCCGAGACCGGCGGGGGCGCAGTGGGGGCATGCGCGGGAAGTGGGCCGAAGCCGCCGTCCCTGCGTTGCGGCGGAATCGAGGGGTCCTCCTCGCTGGTCACGAAGCTGACGTCGTCAAACTCCAGCGACTGCAGGTCGATGGCCTCCTGTATCAGGTCGCCGTACTTGTCGCCAATGTGCTGGAACTCAGGAGAGGGAACGCGCACATACAGCGTGCGGCCCGCGGCGTGGCTGAAGCGCGTAGGTTTGAGCCAGGTCTCAAAGGACTGGCGGATAACCTTCTTTTCCAAAGCCGCGAGAATCTGGAGCCAGGGGTTGAGTGTCGCTGCCTGCGGAATCGCGAATGCCATCGAACTAATCCTTGCTGCGCCGCCTGTTTACGGACGGTCCGGTTCATCCGCGGCATTTTGGCAACAAACCACCGTTGGCGAAAAGCCTGGACTTCTCGTCCAACTGCACTCACAGCTGCCTGAATACCGCTGGCGACCCTTGGTTGAGACCTCGGAGTCTGGGATGAAACTTGTTCCGTGGGACGCTGGAACCTTTTCCTGAACGGTCCCGATAGTAGCACATTTGTGGGATATTGCAATCAGTCTTTCACATAACTTTTTGTCAGCCAGATTAAGTTGCACCATTGCTGGTGAAACTTGCCGCAAGAGTGTTACGAGTATTACCAGAGTCACTGCAAAAAGCAGCCGCGTTCGCACTGAAAGTAGTTCTGCCCGCACTTTTGTGACGCTGGCCG